>DASTWV010000025.1 GCA_035765775.1 Actinomycetota bacterium
GGAGGCCAAAGCCCGCGCCCAGGTGGGGGCTCCAGTGAAGGAGGAGGTGATCGCTCCCGCCAAGCCCTGACCCCCGTAGATGCTCAGGAGGTGGGGACTTTTAGTTGGCCACCAGTGGGGCGCGCGACTTGGCCATTGACAACCGGACTCAGGCGGACTCAGGCGGACTCAGGCGGACTCAGGCCGGGCCCAGCGTCTCGGCAATCAGTTGGCGGACGGCGCGGTAGTCGCCTCCCACATCGGCGTCTTCTGGAGGTAGTGGAGGTGCCCGGTGGTGAGATCCACGAGCACCGGCATTTCGGCGGCCGCCCCAACGAGAATCCCGATTGCTGCAGCCGCCCGGGCGCGTAGGCAGGAATGCCTGCCGCCGGGCATCCCGACCGGGATCGAGAGGCGGGGGCGGCGTCCAGCTCATCGAGAGGAGCTGCCCGATATCCGGCCGTTCGGCACTCCCCCGGCGGTGCCCGCCCGGGACAACGGTCGGCTCAGGGTGAGCGGCCCGTCAGGCTGAGCCAGACCTCCCAGTCCCCGGCGCCGGGTGGCAGCGGAGGCGGGGGCGCGTAGAAGCCGCGCTCCCGGCCCCACTCCAGCAGTGGTTGCAGGGTCATCAGGTGGGCTACCAGCTCCGGGTCCGGGGCGGCGACGACCTCCAGGGTGCGGGCCAGGTCCCAGCCGTGGGCGGCATAGTCGACGGTGCGCATGCCCAGGAGATGGGCTCCCGTCCGCTCGCCGGCCCGGTGCTGGATCACCCGGTCGAGCGCCCCCGGTTCAGCGAACGTCGCAGCCACCTGCGCCCGGCTGCGCCGGAACGCACGCACGGGGTCGTCGCCGACGTGATCCTCGGCGCGGGAGGCGGCCAGGTCCTCCGGGCCCGCCCCGTGCAGCATGAGCGCGTAGCGATAGTCGCCGCCGATGACGTGGTTGAGGAGGGCCCGCACGTCCCACTCGGGACAGGGCGTGACCAACGTCCAGTGCGCAGGACCCACCCTGTCCAGATGGGCCGCCAAGAAGTTCCCGGCGGCGTAGAGGGCGGCGAAGCGGTCCATAGTGCACTCCGTTATCGCGGTTGGGTTCCCTTAGTCGCACTCGGAAGTTTCCATTCCCCCGCTGGAACCATTCTGTGCCCCCTTGTGCGTGGATCGCCCTGGTTGAAGGCCTCCCACCAGCGCCGTCCCCCGGCAGCCACCTCCGTGAGGTCCCGGGGCCTCCAGTCATAGTCGAACGCCGCAAGTCTCTGGAACCAGATGCGCAGGTCCAGATGGCGAAGCGGACCGCCCAGGCTCTCCTGGAACAGGTCGAGGACGTGGAGGCCTTCGCATGCTCCGAGGTGCACGTCGAGGCTGAACCGGCCTCGCCAGTGGTCCCAGCTGCTGCGGCTGTCGAGGAATTCCCAGCCGTAGATCGGCTGCCCCCCAAAGCTGGAGACCACGTCGCCCAATTGATCGAGCTCGAGGGGCTCCGCTGGAGCGCCTTCGTCGTTCCAGTGGCCTGGCCGGAGGGAGGCCGCCACCCGGGCGACGCCGGAGAGCAGCAGGAGCAACCGCGGGTCCTCCGGCTCCGGGCCGGCCTCGGGCAGAGTCAGGACACTGAGGAGAACTGCGGCCTCCCCCCGGTCTGCCCTCACCGTGACATCGTGAAGCCTGCTCTCGTTCATCGCGACGTTGAGGTCGGCCAGGAGCCGCGGGGTCAGCTCGGTACCCATTGGCTCATCTTCGCACCGGGAAGGCCTCCGCTGTCCCTTGCGGGTCACCTACGTACCCGGTAGCGGATATGGGTCGCCTCCGGCGTGTCGATCACCCGGGCGATCTCCAGCTCGATGCGCGACGGCAGAACGTCGAACATCCTGCGGCCACTGCCAAACAGCACCGGGACATGGGAGATCAGCAGCTCGTCCAGCACCCCGGCCTCCAAAGCCCGCTGCGCTGTGTACGCCCCGTGCACCAGCACATCCCGGTCCCCGGCCGCAGCCTTGGCCTGCGCCATCGCGCTCCCGATCCCATCGAGCACGTAGGTGACCAGCGGGTAGCCCGCCACCGAGGGCCCGGGGGGCCGGTGGCTGGGCACGAAGATCGGGACCCCGTGGTGGTTGCCTTCCCAGTGGTCCACTTGCTCGACGGTCCGCCGACCGGCAAGCACTGCACCGCAGGTATTGACCCAGTCGATCAGCTCCCCCGCCGGCCCGGAGGGCCGGAAGATCTCGTCGTCGCCGTTCACGAACCACTCATGGAGGCGGCCGAAGCCGTCGCCCCCGGGATTGCCCGGTGCATCGTTGGGGCCGGCGATGTAGCCATCCAGCGACATCGCCATGTAGAGCACGGACGTGGCCATCGCTACCTCCTTCGGTCAATCCGAGGTCGTACGCCTTGGGTAGACGTGCCCGGAGACCATTTCTCGTCGGTCGGGTGCTGTTTCCCGTCGCCTTACTCGTACTCCCAGCACTGGCACTGGACCAGCGACGCCGTTTTCCAGCTTCCCGCACGAGATGATCCCGGACTCCCCCCGCATGTCCACCGCGTAGCCCGAGCCCGCCTCCAGTGCCTCACCGGGCCAGCCGGCCCTCGATCGTCGGGCGCTCGACCACCCACTCGGCGCAGCCGCCCAGGAGAGGGTGTCCGCAGGCGCTCCCCCGCTGAACAAGGTCGCGCCACCCGGACCAGCATCCCGAGAGCGCCCGCCACCAGGGCGAGCGCGCCGAGACGTGCTGCAGCAGCCCATGCGGGGAGGCCCGTGCATGCCCAGCCGGCCGGCGGCCACCAGGAGGACCGCCGCAGCCAGCAGCAGGCCGATCAGGGCGAAGATGTCGCGGGACCACGCCCGGTGCAATCCGGCGCTTCGCTCTCGGGCGGCGGCGGAGCAGGGCACCCGGATGGTGAGCGTCTCGCCACGGCTCCGGAGGCTTGCGATGATCACGAGGAGCACCCAGCCGGCCGGCCCGAAGAACAGCAGGAGCCACGCCAGGCCGAGCCCGGCCGCCCCGACGGTGCGCGAGACGCTGATCCGCTCCTCGGTCGCCACCCCGTCGAAGACGCAGACGGGGGGCAGCCGCCCGAGTTCCGCGTCATCTCCAAAAATCCCCCGCCCACCTCCAGCCTGCCAGGACGGCTGTATGGGTGTCCACCGACCCGGGCACTTGGGCCGTGCCCGCGTCCCGCACCAGCAGACAGCAGCAAGCTCGCCGAGCGAGTCCGTCTCGGCGAGCCCCCGCTGCTCGGCCACCGAGGTTCCCCGAACCCACGCCGCCGCCGTAATAAGGTCGGAACCGTGGACGCTCCGACCCTGCCCGCCCTGGCCGATGACTGGATCCGCTTCAAGCGCACCCGGACCCGGCGGGGCCTGTCGGTCGCCTCCGAGGCGGCCTACCGGTCGGACCTGGCGGCCATTGCCCGGCGGGTCGCCGACGACCTGGGGAAGCCGGTACCCGAGCCCAAGGGCGACGCCGGCGCAGGCGCCGCAGATCCCCTCACGCGCCTCGGCCTGGAGGACCTCACCGAGGACGCCCTCGGCGACGCCTTCGCCGCCCTGGTGGAGGAGGGCTACGCCGCATCCAGCCGGGCCCGCATGCTGTCCGCCTGGCGGGGCTGGTGCCGGTGGCTCGCCCGCAGCGGGCACCTGAGCGTCGACCCGACGACCGCGCTCGAGACCCCGGCGGCGAGGGCGGTGGCGGGCGATGCCGACATCTACTTCAGCCCGGGCGAGCTGGCCCGCATCGTCGAGGTGGTGGCCCTGCCCGACGAGCGGGAGGGCGAGCCGTGGCCCGAGCGGGACCTCGCCCTGGTGGCGCTGCTGGGCGGCGCCGGCGCCCGGGCGTCGGAGGTCATCGAGGCCCGCGTCGGGGCCCTGCGCACCGAGAACGACAGCGACACCTTCCACGTCGTGGGCAAGGGCGGCAAGCGCCGGACCATCCCGGTGGCCCCCGAGGTAGTCGCCACCGTCCGGCGCTACCTCGTGACCCGGGAGACCCGCCTGGGGGCCGCCGGGGCCTCGGACCGGCTGTTCGTCCGGGCGGACGGGCGCCCGTTCAACCGCCAGTCCCTCGACTACCTGGTGGGCAAGTGGCTGCGCCGGGCGGGGGTATCGCTCCGGCCGGGCGAGCTCGCCCACGCCTTCCGCCACACCTACGCCGTCCACCTGGTCCAGATGGGCGTGCCGCTCCCCCAGGTCCAGCAGTTGCTCGGGCACGCCAGCCTGACCACCACCTCCCGCTACCTGCGGATGACCGGCGCCGAACTGCACGAAGCCGCCCTGGTCCTGCCCCTCCGGCGCTTCCTGGCCGGCCACTCCGCCGCCGCGGTACCCCCTTACGACCCAAAGTAGGCAGGCTCGTCGCGATTGGGGGCGCCAATTCCCGGTTGATCCCCACACCGGGTTGGTATCTTGTGACTACGCGAATCAACGTAGGCGATCGGGGCCCAGGGTCGTCCGATAGGGGGAAACCACCGTGATCACATCGGGCGCGGTCATGAACTGGACCGTGTGGGGCTCACTCGCCGCAGTGGGCAGTTTCTACTTCCTCATGGTGGCCGGCGCTCGGCGCCAGCGCCAGGAGCGGGCCCGGGAGCGGGCCGAGCGCGAGCAGGAGAGCTGAGCCGCCCCCGCTCCACCAGCCTGCAGTAACCGCCGGGGCACCGGAAGGAACCCTCCTGTGGATTCGTTGCCCGTGCGCGCAGCCCCTACCGCAGGTTGAGGGGCGCGGTCGCGGCGGCCTGCGCTTCGGACTTTGTGAGCACGCCGGTGGACACCAGGCGGTCCAGCACGTGGTGCTGGCGGCTCTGCGCCAAACCCAGGTTCCGGAACGGGTCGTACACCGACGGAGCCTGCACCAGGCCGGCCAGCAGGCTTGCCTGCGCCCAGCTGAGCTCGGTCGGCGCCGTGGCGAAGTAGCCCTCGGCCGCGGCCGCCAGGCCGTAGAACCCATGGCCGAAGTAGGCGGCGTTCAGGTACATGAGCAGGATCTGATCCTTGGTGAAGGAGGCGTCCAGCTTGAAGGCCAGCTCCACCTGCTCGACCTTCGACGTGAGGCCCCGCCGGTGCGGCGTGTAGAGGTTCTTGCCCATCTGGATCTCCAGGGTGGCCGCCCCCTGGTCCTGGCTGCCGGTGAGGGTCGTCACCGCGGTGCGCAGCACGCTGATGGGGTCGAGCCCGAAATCGGAGGAGAAGCGGCTGTTCTCGGTGGCGATGATCGCCTCGCCCACCGGGTTGGGCGACGGCAGCGCCGCGAGCGCCGGGGCGTGGTGTGCGGCCAGCACCGCCGACACGCGTTGGGGGGCGTCCGCTACGGAGGGTGTCAGTGTCCAGAGGATGCCCACCGACCCCACGGCGAGGATGGCCAGCACCAGCACGGCGACGAGGATCCTGCGGCCCCAGCGCCACAGGGGGGGCCGGGCCGCGCGGCCGCCGTCCGGATGGGTTGCCATGCGCCCGTGGCCGGCGGGCTCAGCCCGCCCGGTCCTCGGCCCGGATGGCTGCTGCCCATCCCTGCTCGGGATCCTCGACCGCCAGATGGAGGTTCCACCCGCCGGTGAGATCGGGGGGCTCCCAGCGGTACCAGCGCAGGCGGGCGAGCTCGGCTCCGAGAACGTCGGGATGTACCGGCCAGTCGAGGTCGCACAGCACAGCCGCCGACCACCAGGCCGCCGACCGCCCGGCCGCCGCCCCCCGCCGCCGGCCGTAGGCTCCGCCACTCGCCGCCGCCCATCCCATGAGAGCCAGCGCTTCGGACACCTCGATCTCCCCGGCAGCCACCGAAGCAACGCCCAGTGCGCCGACCGCGGCGGGCGCCGAGCCCTCAACGACCGAGGCCTCCGCCCGACCGGAGGATCCCGAGACCCACGGGGAGACCAGCTCGAGCAATGCCCGCAGCACCTCGGGCTCGTCCAAGGGCTCACCGGCAGTGGGCTCCCAGTGCAGCTCCAGGGGCCGCAGCGCAGGAGCCGGTGCCTGCATCTCGTGCGCCTTGTAGGTGGCCAGGGGGTAGACCGGCTCCCATGCCTCGAGGCGCAAGGCCAGCTCCAGGACCTCGGCGTGTGCCTCCGGCCTGCCGGTCAGCTCCTCGCCCCGCAGCACCCGCTCGGCCGCCAGCACCCCGGCGACCTGGGGCGAGGGCGCCCAGGCCACCAGCTCGTCAAAGGAGTGGGTGGAGGCGGCCACCTCGGTGAGGGGGCCGAATGCGAACCGTCCGGCGGCCGGGGTGAGCACGGCAGCCGCATAGCGGGCGGGAGCTTCCAGGGCCACCCGGTAGTCGATGTGCTCGGCGATCGGCCACAGCTGCTTGCCCCGCTCATAGGCCTCCCGGCAGCGCACCGCCAACTCCACCAGCTCGTCCCAGGCCCGGCGGTCGCACAGGCCGTCGACGCGGCGCAGCAGCGGGTTGGGCTGGGCCGACTCCAGGAGGTCGTCGAGCGACGCGGTTCCCGGAAGGTCCGCATCCATCATCGTCGCCAGGCTACCAGCGTGCCCCCGGCGCCCTGACGCACGGCCTGCTCGACGGCGCACTGACCGGCGGAGCCAGCGAAATCCCGTTGCCCGTCTCCCCCGTACTACCGGCATCAGCGGGCACCAGAGCCCGGCCGGATCAAGGAAGGAAGGTCACGATGACGCTGCGCGCGGGTTCGAAGGGGAGAAGCCGGTGGCTGGTAGGCGGGTGCCTGGGGGCCGCCGCGGTGCTGGCCCTGGCGGCGTGCGGGAAGAAGACCACGGGGGCGACCGGGTCCGCCTCCTCCTCCAACCCCGACGCCGACATCACCGTGATGGCCACCAACGTCCCCGGGGTCGGGACCGTGCTGGTGAACGGCAACGGCAGGACCCTGTACATCCTCACATCGGAGGCGGGCGGCAAGGTCACCTGCACCGACGCAAACAACTGCACCAAGGCCTGGCCCGACACCGAGCTGCCCTCCGGTATGACGGCCGGCATTGCGGGCAGTGGGATCCAGACCTCGATGCTCAGCACCACCAAGGGCCCCACCGGCGATTCCTACGTCACCTACGCCGGCTACCCGCTCTACACCTTCAGCGGCGACAGCGGCAACGGCATGGCGCACGGCCAGAACATCACGAGCTTCGGCGGGACGTGGGAGACGATGAAGCCCAATGGCACCCCGGTGACCGGCCCGGCGACCACCACCAGCTCGAACAGCAATTCCGGCGGGTACTAGCGGGTACTAGATGCCGGGTACTAACTCCTGGGGGTCCGTGCCCGGGCGGTTTCCACCAGGACCGCGGGCGGCGGTGTGCGCGCCGGCCTGCGGTCCTGGTGCGGCCGGGCGTAGTAGTCGAGGTTCGGGGGCTCCTCGGGAGGCGGTTCGGTGTGCGGCGGGGATGCCGGCGGGCTGGGGCGGCGGAAGCGTCTCATGCGAATTCCCTCCTTCAACACTGGAGCTGAAACTGGAGCTGGACCGGACTGAGCTGCGAATAGGACAACAAAAAAGGCCGCCCGAAAGGGCGGCCTGCGCATTCCCGCGCGCGGAGCATCAGGCCGCTAGTGCGGCCACCAACCCTGCGCGGCAGGCGTGATAAGAAGCATGGCCCGAGGATACCGCAGCGGCCGCCTCAGGCGTGGGTGGCGCCGGTCAGGGCCACCACCGCCGACTGGACGTCGTCGTAGACATGCTCCCGCCCGATCGTGGCCAGGAGGTCGCTGTGGCGCAGGTTGCGGCGCACGACCTCCCCGGGCCGGGCCACCCCCACGGCGATGCCCTTGGCCTGGAGCTCCTTCAGGAGGCCCTCCAGCGCCTGAGCACCCGTGAAGTCGACATCCGGCACCCCGGCAGCGTCGAAGATCAGCACGCGCACCGGCTCCGGGGCGGTGTTGATGAGGTCCCGCAGGTGCTCGATCAGGTACTGCGCGTTGGCGAACCACAATGGCGCCATGAGCAGGTACACCAGCACGCCGGGCACGTGCTCGGTCGGATGGCTGGCGTCCACCGGGATCCAATGGTCGGTGCCGGGCTCCCGGCCCATGAGGACCTCCTGGGGGCGGGTGGCCAACCGGGTGCGCTCGGCGATGGAGAGCACCAGCGCCACCAGCACGCCGGTCTCGATGCCGAAGAAGGCCACGGCGGCGATCGTGACCACGGTCAATCCGAACTCGGCCCTCCCGAACCGGTGGATGGCCCGGAGGTCCTGCACGTGCAGGAGCCGGGTCGCCACGTAGAGAAGGATGGCGCCCAGCGTGGCCTGCGGCAGGTCGGCCAGGAGCCCGGTGGCGAACGCGATCACCGCCAGCGCCCCGGCCGCGGCGACCAGGCTGGCCACCTGCGAGCGCCCCCCCGACGCCTCGACCACCGCCGAGCGGGGCGGGCTGGAGTCCACCGGGAAGGCTCCCACGCACCCCGCCAGCAGGCTCCCCGCCCCCAGGCCGATGAGGTCCCGGTTGAGGGTGTGGGTGGCCTTCTGGTCGGAGCCGAGCGACCGGGCGGTGGCGGCGGTCTGCACCACGCACACGAACGCCACGGTGGCCGCGGTGACGGCCAGCTTCACCAGGTCGTGGGCGGGTACCGCGGGCGGCCCCAGCGGGGGGAGGCCGGCGGGGATCGTGCCCAGCACGTGCACCCCCCGGGCTTTCAGTCCCAGGGCGGCGACCGCGCCGACGGACACCACCAGGCCGATGAGGGCGCCGGGGACCCGCCGGTCGAGCTTCTCGGCCGCCAGGATGATGGCCAGCACCAGGGCCCCCACCGCCAGTGACCACCCGTTGGTGTGCGAGAGCTGGTGGGCGATCAGCCGCACCCGGCCGATGGTCGTGGTCCCCCCGCCGGGCAGCCCGAGCACGGCGGGGACCTGGCGCACGACGATCTCCACCGCAATGCCGGCCAGGATGCCGGTGACCACCGGCGTCGAGATGAAGTCGGCGATCCAGCCCAGCCGGAGCAGGCCGACCGCCAGCAGCACGGCCCCCACGATCAGCGCCAGGAAGGTCACCAGGTGCTGGTACTGGGTGGTCCCGGCCACCGCCACCGCCGCTACTCCGGCGGCGAAGACCGGGGCGATCGTTGAGTCCGCTCCCACCGACATCTGGCGGCTGCCCCCCAGGACGGCGATCATCAGGGACCCGGCCACGAAGGCGTACAGCCCCGTGATGGCGGGCATCACCGCCAGGCGGGCGGTGGCCATCTGCTCGGGGACGGCGATGGCCAGCAGGGTGAGACCGGCGATGCAGTCGGGTGTCAGCCAGGCGGTCTGGTAGCCCTGAAGGGTGGGCAGGATCGGAAGGCGCCTGGCGGGCTTCCCCCCGCCCGGCTTGGTCGTTCCCTCCCCCATCGCCCCGCAAGCCTACGCCTGCGCGGGATCCTCAAGCGTTGGCCGGCTGCTCCGAACCCGATCCCTGCAGGGCGTCGTCCAGCCAATCCTCCAGCTCTCCGGGCGACAGGGTGGACTTCGAGATCCGGGACACCTCGACCCCGTCGCGGAACAGCAGGAACGTGGGCAGGCCGTGGACCTGCATCTCGATGCACAGGCGGCGGGCCTTGGGGGCCTCGAGCTTCACCACGCCCAGCTCCGGGCGCTCCGAGGCCATCCGCTGGACGTGCGGCAGCAGTGCGATGCACGGCCGGCAGTCCGGCCCCCAGACGTCGACCAGCTTGAGCCCTTCGGCCACCAGTGACCGGAAGTTCTCCCGGGTGGCTTCCTCGATGCCTTCCATAGTCCTCCTCGCTCGCCTCGCGAATGCTCTCTTGCGCCTCCACGATATCCGCTCGGGGACACGCTCCCGGGGAGGGCTTCGGGCGCCCCATGCTTGCGGAGATTGATGCCCTCCGTTTTCTAAGCAGAGAATCATCGCCTGCCGCAGGCCATCGCTGTGCGCTCTTTTGTGCATGGTTAACCGCGCAATGCGCGGTGAAACGTGCACATGCTGGTGAGCTGGCAGATTCGGACTCACACGGCCAGCAGGACCACCTGGTCGAGGTCGAACCGTGGCCTGGGTAGACTCCCCGCAGAGGATCACTGTTTCCCCAACCGAAGGAGGACCCCATGGCGGAGAAGACCTGCGGGCACGAAGGCTGCGACTGCACCGTCGCCGAGGGCGAGACCTACTGCTCCGAGTACTGCCAGCGGCACGGCACCCACGAGGGCCACGTGGCCCACGAGTGCGGCTGCGGCCACTCGAACTGCCACTAGAAACTAAACCAGCCCCCCGCCGCACGGCGCAGGCGAAGGCCTAGGAGACCGGCGCGCCCCAGACCGGGAACCAGCGGGTCACGTCGTCCTCCACCTTGAGGTCCTTGGACAGCAGGCCCTTCAGGTGGATCTCCAGGGTGTTGTCGCGCTTCTCGCCGCCCAGGGGCACGAACGGGTAGAAGGTCCCCCGCTTGAACAGGTAGACCAGGTAGGCGTGCTGGGCATGGGCCTGGTCGGGCGCCGAGCGGAACCCGAACATCGAGCACAGCAGCTGCGGCCCGAAGCCGGCTTCCTGCAGGCTGGAGTTCACCAGGTGGATGTTGGCCACCAGGCCCTCGATGTCGGGCTCGGTGATCACCATCCAGTGGTAGCCCAGCTGGTCATCCTGCTCGGCGATGTCGATCTGGTGCTGGTCCCGCAGCATGCCCAGCACCTTGCTCACCTCGGCCTGCATGGACTCGAAGGTGGACTCCATCACCGGCTTGAAACACACGCCCGCCTGGCCGGTGGGCATCAGGCCGGCCTCGGTCTGCAATGTGATGGCTGCGCTGGGCAGGGCGAACAGGGAGTCCAGGTTGGCCTGGACCGGCTTGGAGCGGCCGAGGATCGAGTCGAGGAAACCCACCCGGGAGCTAGCCCTGGTGCCGCATCTGCTGCTCGAGCCGGGCCAGCTGCTCGAGGCGCTTCTCGAGCGACGGGTGGGTCGAGAACAGCGTGGAGATGCTGAAGCCGGGTGCCAGAGCCGGGGCGAAGAAGAAGGCGTTGAACGCCTCGGCGCTGCGCAGGTCCCGGGTCGGGATCTGGCCCATCACGCCGGTCACCTTGGTGAGCGCCGAGGCCAGCACCGACGGCGCCCCGATCAGCAGGGCCCCCGAGCGGTCGGCCGACAGCTCCCGGTACCGGGACAGCGCCCGGGTGAGCAGGAAGCTGATGGCGTACACCAGGATCGACACCAGCATGATGGCCGCCACTGCCCCGGCCCCATTGTCCTCGCGGTCCCCCCCGCCGCCGTAGCCGCCGCCGAACATCCCGGCGTAGAGCGTGAAGCGGGTGATCATGCCGGCGAGCACGCCCAGGAAGCTGGCGAAGGTCATGACGGCGACGTCGCGGTGGGCGACGTGCGACAGCTCGTGGCTGAGTACCGCCTCCAGCTCCTGGGGCTCCAGGCGCCGCATGATGCCGGTCGTGGCGCATACCACCGCCGCCTTCGGGCTGCGGCCGGTGGCGAAGGCGTTGGGGATGTCGGTCTCGGCGATGGCCACCCGGGGCTTGGGCATGTCGGCCAGGGCACACAGCCGGTCCACGATGGCGTGCAGCTCGGGTGCCTCCTGCGGGCTCACCTCCCGGGCGTGCATGGAGAACAGGGCGATCTTGTCCGAGAAGTAGTACTGGGCGAACAGCAACCCGCCGGCGATGACGATGATGAGGCCGTAGGACACGCCGACCGCGATCAGCACGCCGATGAACACGACGTAGAGCAGGCCCAGCAGGAACATCGTGAGCCCCATCCGGGCCTGCAGGCCCGGGTCCTTCGGGTACCCCCGCTCGGTGGCCATCAGGCGGTGGGCTGCGCCTCCTCGGCGTGTTCGGCAAGCAAGGCCCGCACCTCCTCCAGGCTCGCCGAAGGATCGGGGAGGACCAGGTCGGAGGGGGCCAGCTCGTCGTGGGGCAGCTCGGACCCGGTGGAGCGCACCAGCTCGATCAGGGCCGCCAGGTCCCGGTGGTAGGCGTCCTCGTCGCCCGCCTCCACGTGGCCCACCAGCGCGTCATCCAGGGCGTCGAACTCGGCGCCCAGGGTGTCGCCCATGTCGTACTGCCCGTCGCCCAGAATGCGGATGATCATCTACGCCTCCTCGGTGGCTTGGGGTGCCGGTGCGCTGGCCGCCGGGGCGGCGCCGCCGGCTTCGATGGCCTTGGGCGCGGAGCCCTGGCCCAGCTCGGCCTTCAGGCGCTCCAGCTCGAGGTCGACGCCGCTGGTCATCGCCCCCCGGTCCAGCTCGGCCTGGATGCGGTCGGTGCCGCCGGTGGTGACGTCGTCCAGGGCGCCGGAGGCCATGAGCTCGTCGAGGGCGCCGGCCCGGGCCTGCATCTGCGCGGTCTTGTCCTCCGCCCGCTGGATGGCCATGCCGACGTCGCCCATCTCCTCGGAGATCCCCGACACCGCCTCGTTGATCTTGGTGCTGGCCTGGGCGGCGGTGTAGGTGGCCTTGATGGTCTCCTTCTGCGTGCGGAAGCTCTCCACCTTGGCCTGCAGGCGCTGCGAGGCCTGGGTGAGCTGCGACTCCTGGGCGTCGAGCTGGTCGTGCTGGGTCTTCAGGCTCTGCAGCTGCGACGCCAGGGATGCCTTGCGGGCCAACGCCTCGCGGGCGAGGTCCTCCCGGCCCTGGGCGAGGGCCTGGCGGGCCTGGTCGTCCAGCTTGGCACCGCTCTGCTGCAGGGTCGCGGCCTGGAGCTCGAGGCGCTTGCGCGAGGTGGCGACGTCGGCGACCCCCCGCCGGACCTGGGTCAACTGGTCCAGCATCCGCTGGTAGGAGTAGTCGAGGGTCTCCCGGGGGTCCTCCGCCTTGTCCAGGACCTTGCTGGCCTTGGCCTTCAGGATGGTCGAAAAGCGTTTGGTCAAGCTCATCGCTGGCTCCTCGGTGTGTGGTGCCTCAATTGTTTCACGCTGGAGCCTCCCCTTTGGCCGAACCGGGGGGACTTCCGGCCAACTCGCACGGAAAAACCACGATCCACACCACGTTCCAACGACGGCCACAGCCGGGTGCCAGCGGCCGGCCAACCCGCTGGCGAGAGCGGACCGAACCGGAAACAATGTTCGCCCGCGCCCCGCATGTTGTTCCGGGGCGCGCCGAGGGGAGGACGGGATCGTGGGGGCAAGGAGAGCACGGTCGCTGGCCGCCGGGCTGCTGGCGCTGGCGTTCGTCGCCTCCGGGTGCGGCCTGCGCTCGTCGGCGCAGAAGGGCCCGGATGCCGCCGCCATGCCCCATACCACGCTGGGGGCCCTCGTCTTCGCCCCCCGCTCGGGGGCCACTGGGGTGGCCCTGTCGCAGCCCGTGCTCGTGCAAACCCGGTACTCGGACGTCAAGTTGCAGTCGGTGACCGTCACGGTCACCGGCACCGGGACCGACGCCGCCAGCATCGACGGGACACTTACCCGGCAGTCCCGCTTCCGCGCCCCGGGCCCCCTGCGGCCGGACGCCACCTACACCGTGACCGCGGTGGTCCAGGTCCCCCAGGGGTCGGCGTCGCCGGGGGCCGTGCGCCTGCAGACCGAGACCGTCAGCTTCTCCACGGTCACCACCCCCCAGATCCTGGCGGTGAGTCCCACCGTTGTCGGGCCGGGGGGCGCGGCGGTCGTGCAGCTCGACTCGCCTGCCCGCGCCGTGTCCGTGGACGGACCCGCCACCGCCGATCTCAATGCCGACGGGACCAGCGTGTCGCTGTTCCCCACCGACTACCACCAGGGGGCCACGTTCGACGTCACCCTGACGGCCACCAGCGAGGGCGGCACCAAGGGGGCCGCCAGCAGCGTGCACTTCAGCGCCCTGGGCGGGCCGACCCTGTCGCTGTCGCCCTCCCCGGGCGCCACCAACATGGGAGTGGCCTACCCGGTGGTCATCCGGCTCAGCGAGGCACCGGAGAACCCCGCTGCCTTCGCCGCCCTGTTCTCGGTGACCGCCACCGCCACCGTACCGGGCGTGTCCGGCACCGCCACCGCCACGGCCACCGTTCCCACGCCGACCTACGCCCCCGCTGCGGCCGCCACCGCCGTGAACCCGTGCGGCACCTACCAGCCCCCCGTCCCGGGGGCGGTGCTCAGCGTCGCCCCGCAGTGGAACAGCCCTACCGAGCTGCAGCTGGTGCCCAAGACCGCCGACGGCTACTGGCCGCCCGACGCCACCATCGAGGTCTCGGCCCACGTCGACGGGGCGCCCGGCAAGGACGGGAGCTGGTTCACCGGCTCGGTGGACCGCACATTCACCACCGGCGACAAGCGGGTGATCGATGTCGATCTCGGCAGCCAGACCCTCTCCGCATGCCAGAACGGCACCATGGCCAACCAGTTCCTGATCTCCAGCGGCATCGCCCCCAAGGACACCACCGCCACCGGCACCTTCTACATCTACGAGCGGGACCGGGATGCCGAGATGAAGAGCGGCGACAACCAGTTCGCCCCCGGCTACTACGACGTGAAGCACGTCCCCTGGACGCAGTACTTCCACGCCGGCGACGCCCTGCACGGCGCCTGGTGGCACAACAACTTCGGCCATCCGATGAGCCACGGCTGCGTCAACATCTCGACGCCCACCGACAACCACCAGTGGCCGGACGCGGTCCCGGACGCCGAGTACCTCTGGCACTTCGACAATCTGGGCGACCCGGTGATCGTGCACGGGACGACGCCCGTCTAACGAAGGCGCAAAGAGCGGCAGAGGCCCCTTACTTCTTCTCCGGTGGGCCCGGCCGGCGCAGGTAGGAGTTCATCGCCCCCCGCAGGTAGAGCAGGCCAATGCCGGCGAAGACCACCACCGGGATCAGCTTCCACCCGGCGTGCAGGATGACGAGCGCCCCGATGGCAGCGGCGAACCAGGCCAGCGCGACGGCAAGGAGGAATCCCGGGGGCGAGGGGTGCTTGCCCACCACCGGCGGGCCGCGGCCTGCAGCGGGAGGCGGCCGGCGGCCACCGGGCTTGCCCTTGGGGGCGGGGCGACGTTTCTGCGGGCCGCTCACGCAGGGATCCTACTGCCGGCCCCGGCAGGCCCCGGCAATGATCCCCGGCAATGATCCCCGGCGACTGGGGCCCCGGGTAGGCTCCTCCGGTGGACACCCAGAAGCGGTTCATCGCGCTGGCAGGGGGAGCCGTCGTGCTCGCCGGCCTGGTGGTGGTGCTGGTGCTCGCCCTGACCCACCACAAAAGCGCCGCGGCCAAGACCCGCACCACGCCCACCCCCAGCGCGTCGCACGCTCCGTCCCCAAGCCCGACACCCTCCCCGCCCGCGCCCACGACCGCCCCGCCGCCGATCGCCGCCCCCCCGCCGACGGCCCCGGCGCCCACCGCCCCGGCGGCCGGGTCCGGGAACCAGCTGGTGCCCAGCTCGTACGGGTTCTCGTATCCGGCTTCGTGGTCGCTGTCCCGCCTGGTCGTGCGGACCGCGGCGGCCACCACCGCCACCGCCACCGCACCCTCGGGGCCCGGGCGGCTCGACTACCTGTCGGACACGTCGCCCACCGCGTACTACCCGGACCACACCGTGGACCGGGTTGGCATCGAGGCCGCCATCATCAGCCTGTTCCCGTGCTCCAAGTTCCAGTCGCTGTCGGTGGTGCCGAACAAGGGTTTTGTGTACACCTGCGCCCCGGGCACGACCGGCGGGGTGGCGGTCCACGTGAGCGGCACCGTGCTCGTCGCCCCCTACCCCAGGGGATTCCGCGTCCTCCAGGTGGTGGTGCCGGCGACCCAAGACGCCCAGGCGGCCGCCATCCTGGCGTCGTTCCATTGACGGTGGCCATTGACGCGTTCTTGACGGCAGCGGTGCGGACATTCCCGCTGGGAGCGGCCGATGCGCTGGTAACATCCCTGCAACCATGCGGCTGAAGGCCGGCGATCATGTTGATCGCTTCGAGATCATCGAGCCTCTCGGCGAAGGAGCCTACGCCGAGACCTACAAGGCACGGGACACCGCCAGCGGCCAGATCGTCCTGCTCAAGAGCCCCAACCCCCTGCTCTTCGCCGACCCCGCGATCCACCAGCGCTTCGTCCGGGAGGCCGAGATCGCCCGGAGCCTCAACCATCCCGGTGTGCAGCGCAGCATCGACCTGGCCGAGCACCGCAGCGAGCCCTACCTGGCCCTGGAGTACATCGAGGGGGAAAACCTCCGGCGCTGGCTGCGGGCCCACCCGACGCCGTTGCCGCTCGCCGATGCGGTGCGCTGGGGCACGGAGCTGGCCGAGGCGCTCGACTACCTGCACCGCCACCACATCGTCCATCGCGACCTGAAGCCGGAGAACCTTATCGTCACCCGGGACGGCCACCTGAAGATCATCGACTTCGGGACCGCCCTGTTGGAAGGCGCCCGCCGGCTCACGTGGCGCCACCTGACCGAAGCCCTCGGGACGCCGGACTACATGAGCCCCGAGCAGATCCAGGGCGAGCGGGGCGACCAGCGTAGCGACCTGTACGCCTGGGGCATCCTCATGTACGAGTTCCTGACCGGCCACGTCCCGTTCCAGGGCGACAACTACCTGGCGGTCATGGCCGGGCATCTGCAGCGCCACCCGCAGCCGATCCGGGAGGTGCGTCCCGAGGTCCCCGCCGACCTCGAGGCCGTCGTCCTCACCGCTATGCGCCGCTACGCGGACAACCGGTACCAGACCGCCGGGGAGCTGCTGGGCGACCTGCGCGCCCTCCGCCTGCCTGCTGGGGCCACGCCCCCGGCGCCGTCGCGGTCCCCCGTCGCCCCGGCAAGTACCGAGCCACCGCCCGCGCCGCCGGCGAGCGCCTTCCCGGGGATCGGCCCGCTGGGCGGCCTCCCGGCGCGCTCGAGCGGGGCGCCGGTATCCGCCGGGGCCGGCCCGACGTCCTTCCGGCCCAGCGGCGGGGGCGCCCCCGCGCCCACCTACGCCGCTCCGGCGCCGGTGAGCCCGCCGGGAGCGACGCGGCGCACGCTGCCTCCTCCGGCCCCGCTCCGGGCCACCGCCCGGGACCTCGGCCCGGAAAAGCCCATCGGGCGGCTCCCCGCCCCCCAGTCGAAGGGGGCCTTCTGGGGGTTCGTCGGCCTGCTCGCCGGGGGTTTCATCGCCCTGGTGGCCGTGATCATCCTCCTCAGCGTGGTCCTCCGGCACTAGCGCCCGGCTGCGGGCGGCGACCTCGACCACCCGCCCGCCCGAGGTGGAGGACTTTCGTCCCGGATTCCGGGACAAAAGTCCCGGAGTTTGCCTACCGCCGGGCCGGCACCGGCACCCGCAGCAGATCGGTTGCGGCAACAGTCTCGGCAAACCGCGGCTCCGCCTCTGCCCGGAACGACGCCTCGTCGGGGTGGCGCTGCGAGAAATGGGTCAGCACCAGGCGCCGGGCCCCCGCCCGGGCGGCGAGTTCGGCCGCCTGCCGGGCGGTCATGTGACCGGAGATCTCGGCCAGCGCATCCTCCCCGGCTGCGGTCAAGAAGGTGGACTCGGCCACCAGCAGGTCGGCTCCCACCGCCAGCCGGTCGGCGCCCTCGCACACCGCGGTGTCCATCACGAAGGCGAACACCTGCCCGGGCCGGCGCACGGACACCTCCGCCAGGGCGACGGTCCGGTCGCCCACCGCCAGGGAGCCCCTCGCCCTGAGCTCGCCGACCGCCGGCCCCCGTATCCCCCGGGCCTCCAGGCGGGCCGGCAGCATCCGCACGCCCTCCGGCTCCTCCAGGCGCCACCCGACGGCGTCCACCCGGTGGCGCAAGGGCGCCGCGACGAGCCGGACCGCGCCGAAGTCGTCCACCGTGCCGCCCGCCGCGTCCATGGCGACGGGGTGCAGGCGCAGGTCGGTGTGGTCGTCGAAGATCGAGGCGGTGCGCAGGCGGTCGAGGAACTCCTGCCCGGACGCCGGGTAGTAGAGGTGCACCGGGTGGGCCACCCGGTCCAGCGCCAGGCGCTGGATCACGCCCGGCAGCCCCAGGCAGTGGTCCCCGTGGAAGTGGGTGAGGCAGACCCGGGTGATCGCCGACGCCGGGATGCCGGCCAGCAGCATCTGGCGCTGGGTTCCCTCGCCCGGGTCGAACAGGATGCCCTCGGCGTCCCAGCGCAGGAAGCAGGCGGTGTGGCTGCGGGCGCGCGTGGGGGCCTGGCTCGCCGTCCCCAGCACCACCAACTCTCTCGCCGCCATGATTGCTGTGCATGATGGCGCCCATGGCCACCCAGAGCCCGGACCAGCAGGAATACCCGGCACCGGCGGACCGCATCGCCGCCTCCTTCGCCGCCGCCATCCTGCACAACCGGCCGCTGCTCGAGCGCCTGGGCGAGCTCCGCCGGCGCCTCTTCGCCTGCGCCGGGACCTTCCTGGGCGCTCTGGTCGTGGCGTGGATCGCCTACCCGGCGATCCTGGACCTGCTGGTCATCCCGCTGCAGCACCTGCCCGGGGCCACCCAGATCGTCGCCCGGGGCCACCTGGTGTTCACCTCGCCCACCGAGGCCTTCGCCGTCCGCGTCAAGGTCGTGACCTATTCGGGCGGCCTGCTCGCCTCGCCCGTGGTCCTGTGGCAGCTCTGGCGCTTCCTCGGCCCGCCCGGACCGGGTGCCAAGGCGAAAAAGGCCAACCGGGCGGCGTTCGCCCTGGTGGCGTCCTCCCTGGTGCTGTTCGCCGCGGGCGGGTTCGCCGCCTTCCTGTTCGTCTACCCGGCGCTCAAGATCTTCCTGTACCTGGGCGGCAGCCACATCGTCCTGGTGCCCCGGGCCTCCTCGTACCTCTCGTTCCTGCTGCTGCTCATCGTGGCCTTCGGGCTGACCTTCGAGTACCCCATGGTGCTGCTCGGCCTGATCTTCATCGGGGTCATCGACTCCCGGAGCCTGCGCCGCCGCCGGCGGCTGGCCTACTTCGTCCTGCTCGTCGTGTCGGTCGTGGTCACGCCTACCGTCGACCCCATCACCCCCATCGCCCTGGCCGTGCCGCTGGGGATCCTCTACGAGGCCACGATTGCCGTCGCCCGGCTCCTGAAGCACTGAGCCGCTGAAGCGCTGAGCCCGCCCACAGGCCCCTCGCAGCACCGGTTCCCGGGAGTGCCACTAGACTTGGCGACCCCTTGCACAGGGCCCCTTGCACGGGGAAAGGGGGTGAGCTGCGTTGGTGTTCTCGGCGGCCGTCCGGCGCCGATCGGTGAGGTACGCGGTCCTCGGCGCGGCCATGGCTGTCCTCGCCCTGGTCGCCTGCTCCGGCCCGCACCCGTCGGCCAAGCCCAAAGGTCGAGCCAGCCCGGCCGCCTCACCGACCGCGCCCGGCCCCGGGCTCTGCCCGCTGACCGACCTCCCGCCCGCCCAGGGGGCCTCCGCCACCCGGGCGCCGCTGGCGGTCAAGGTGGACGACTCCATCCCCCAGGCGGACCCCCAGTCGGGCCTCCAGGACGCCGACGTCGTCTTCGACGAGCCGGTCGAGGGGGGCCTGGACTGGTTCCTCGCCATCTTCCAGTGCGGGAATCCCTCCCGGGTCGGGCCGGTCCGCGAGGTCGAGGTGGAGGACCCGAGCATCCTCTTCCCGTACGCCCCGGTCCTCTATGCCAACGCCGGGACCAGCGCGGCGACCGCGGCGGGCATCACCTCGACCGCAGGCATCATCAACGTCGATGCCAACCACCAGGGGCCGGCCTACTCCCGGGACAACACCCGCCAGGCGCCCTACAACCTGTTCGTGGACCCCTCGGCGATCTGGGGGCTCAAGGTGGCCTCCCCGCTGTCGGCCGTGAAGCCGCAGTTCAGCTTCGTCAGCCCCACGGCGGCGATGTCCGACACCGGGGTGAGCGCCACGGCGGCCTCGCTGACGTTTACCCTGGGCCCCCGCGTGGGATACGAATACGATCCCGGGACGACGTCGTACGAGCGCCTGGAGAATGGCCACCCGCAGCTGACCGACGGAGGCGGTGCACTCCATGTCACCAATGTCGTCATCCTGTGGACCACCATCAACCAGAGCCAGGCGGCCGATGCTTCGGGGAACGCGGCACCGGAGCCGGTCGTTGTCGGACAGGGGAATGCCATGGTGCTGAGTGGTGGGGTGGAGCATGACGGCACGTGGTCCCGGGCCGATCCCGGCTCCCCCGTCGAGTTCCAGGACAAGTCCCACAACCCCATCCCGATGCTGCCCGGCAACACCTGGATCCACATCCTGCCCAGCTCGGAGGCGGCCTTTGTCACCTAAACCAGGCGGAGCCTGGGCGGAGCCGTGGGGAAAGAGCGGAGCCTTGGCGGAGCCGTGGGGAAAGAGCGGAGCCTGGGCGGAGTCAGCTGACGGATTCCAGCGTGGCTGAGAAGGTCCCCCCGTACCGGGACCGGATGGCCGGGACGGCCACCAAGCCCCGCTCCCGGCTCTCGATCCGGTCGTCGATCCGGTCCTCCAACGGCACCTCCACGGGCGGCACCTCCACGGGCGGCTGGCGGGACTGGCGCCCGACAGATGAGGACGCCGAGCCCAAGCACAAGACCCTGCCCCGTTCCTGGAAGAAGGCGGTCCGCGAGGTCTCGCTGCCGGACTGGCTGAAGGAAGCGCTGCTGTGGCTGCTCGACGTGCCCCGGTGGATCTACTTCACCGTCGCCGCAGTGTTAGTCGTGGGGACCCTGGCGGTCACCGTCACCGCGGTCGAGCTCTACGACTACCTCTCCAAGCCGGTGCCCATCCCCACCCCCATCCTCGGGTCGGCCACCGAGACCGGGCACATCCTCGCCGCCGACGGCACCCTGCTGGCCGACCTCCACGGGCCGGTGAACCGGCAGTCGGTGCCCCTGAAGCAGATGTCCCCAGCCATAAAGAACGCGGTGCTGGCGGCCGAGGACGCCAACTTCTACAAGGAGAAGGCGCTCGACTTCAAGGCCATCCTCCGGGCGGGCGTCAAGGACTTCTTTGCCGGGCACTACGTCGAGGGCGGCTCGACCATCACCCAGCAGTACGTGAAGCTGGTCTACGTCGGGTCCGCCCGGACGCTCAAGCGCAAGATCCAAGAGGCGCGGCTGGCCTACCAGATCGAGCGCCGGCTCTCCAAGGACCAGATCCTCGAGCGCTACCTGAACACGGTCTACTTCGGCCGGGGTGCCTACGGCGTGCAGGCGGCAGCCCTGACGTACTACAACGTGCCGGCGTCCCAGCTCACCGTCTCCCAGGCCAGCCTGCTGGCCGGGGTCATCGCGTCCCCCACCGCCTTCGACCCGGACAACAACCCGGAGGCGGCGGAGTCCCGCCGCCAGTACGTGCTGACCCGGATGGCGGCCGCCGGGTTCATCTCCTCCGAGCAGGAGACCAGCGCCAAGCAGAACGCCGCCACGCTGAGCCCACCGCCCGAGCCGAGCACGATCGCCTACGCCGACCCCTACTTCGTGGACACCGTCCGCCAGTACCTGTTCCAGAAGTACGGCGAGGCGACGGTGCTGGGCGACGGCCTCACCGTGCAGACCACCCTGGTCCCCTCCCAGCAGGCGGCGGCCGAGGCGGCGGTGCCCAAGGCGCTGCCCCACGCCGGCGACCCCTCCGCCGCCATTGTTTCCGTCGATCCCAAGACCGGCTACGTCACCGCCATGTACGGCGGAGCCGACTTCAACTCGAGCAAGTTCAACCTCGCCACGCAGGGCCGGCGCCAACCGGGTTCGGCGATGAAGCCCTTCGTGCTCATCGCCGCCCTGCAGAAGGGCATCTCGCCGCTGACCGTGTACAACGGCCCGGCGCAGATCTGCCTGGCCGGCTGGCTGCCCACCTGCGAGGTCAGCACCTACAACAACGAATCCTTCGGCCCCATCACCCTGGAATACGCCACCATCGAGTCGGTCAACACGGTCTACGCCCAGCTGATCATGCAGGTCGGCCCGCAGAGCGTCGTCAACGTGGCGAACGCCATGGGGATCCCGGGGCCCAGCTGGCTGCTGCCGTCCACGCCCGGCTGCCGGCCCGTGGGCAGCCCGAACTGCTCCGTCCACCTGATCGCCGAGCCGTCGCTGGCCCTGGGCAGCAACGACGTCTCCCCGCTCGAGATGGCCAGCGCCTACGCCACCCTGGCCGACCACGGCGTCTACCACGCCCCGAAGTTCGTCACCAAGGTGACCAACGCCCAGGGCCAGGTCCTGGAGAGCGGCCCCTCCCCGGCGGTGCAGGCCCTCCAGCCCAACATCGTGACCACGGTGGACCGCATCCTCCACGAGGTCGTGACGATGGGGACCGGCACCGGTGCCAACATCGGCCGGCCGGAGTCGGGCAAGACCGGCACCACCTCGGACTACCTGAACGCCTGGTTCGTCGGCTACACGCCCGAGCTGGCCACCTCGGTGTGGGTCGGCTACCCCAACGCCCAGAAGCCGCTGCTCAACGTCGAGGGCATCCCGCAGATGGCCGGCGGGACGCTGCCCGCCTCGCTGTGGGCCAGCTACATGAAGGCCGCGCTCCCGCCCGCGACGCCGGCCCAGCTGACCGCCGACGCCCAGGACCTGGGGCTGGTCAACGCGCCCACCGCGGCGGTGACCTCCACGGTGGTGGGCACCGAGACCGTGACCTCGTCGGTCACCACCAACCTGGTCGCCGGGAGCTGCGCGCTGCTGCCCTCCACCACCGCGGTGTCGGCTCCGCCCAGCCCCACCACCGGGACGGTCTACAACGCCTACCCGTACCTGGTGTGCGGCACCGGGCCGCCGCCCCCGCCGCCCGGCGGGACGGTCGCCCCGACCGCCACCACCACGCCCGGGACCGACGTGACCCCCTCGCCGGCCGACACCACCCAGCCCAGCCCGTTCCCGGGCGAGCCGGGCTCGGGGTTCGGGCCCTCGCCGACCCCGCCCTCAGGAGGGCTCTGCCTGATCCCGCTGCTGTGCTGAAGACGTGCCGTGCGAAGCCTCTATGACAGCGCTTCGATCAGCCGGCCGACCGGGCCCCCCAGGCCGTGGCGCTCGGCGATCCCCCACACCGCCGGGCCGATGGGCTCGGCCCCGCCGCCCACCCGCCGGGCGGTGACGTCGCCCAGCGGGGCGTCGGTCCGGATGCGCACCACCCGGTCGGCCCGGCCCACATAGTCCCGGTCCATCCGCACCCGCCCCAGCGGCCCCGCCGCCCGCTCGCCGGCCGCCTCCACCGCCTCGAGGATGGCCGCCAGGCTCCCGTAGCGGGACACCAGGGCGGCAGCCGACTTCTCCCCGATGCCCCTGACCCCGGGCAGGCCGTCCGAGGCGTCGCCCCGCAGGATGGCGAAGTCGCCGTAGGCCCGGGGCGGGATGCCGTAGGTCTGGGCGAGGTAGGCCTCGTCGACGAAGATCAGGTCACTGGTGCCCCGCCGGGGGTACAGGACCCGGACGTTGGGGTCCTCGACCAGCTGGAACAGGTCCCGGTCGCCGGAGAAGATCCCCACCCGCCCGGTGGTCCGGGCGGCCAGTGTCCCGATGACGTCCTCGGCCTCGAAGCCGGGGCACCCGATGAGGGGCACCCCGCACGCCGCCATCACCTCCTGGAGCACCGGCACCTGGGGGGCCAGCTTGTGCTCCGCCTCCACCGCCGGGCTTCCCGCGACGGTGCGGTGGAACTTGTAGGACTCGATGAGGGCCACCCGCCAGGCGGGGCGCCAGTCGGCGTCGTCGGCGCAGGCGAGGAAGTCCGGCCGCTGGCCCGCCACCAGCCCGGCCAGCATGTTGAGGAACCCGTAGACCGCGTTGATCGGGGTACCGGAGGGCGACCGCACCGTGTCCGGCGTGGAGAAGAGGGCCCGGTACAGCAGGCTCGGGGCATCGACCAGCAGGGTCAGGGGCTCGGCGGCCATGGCCGGGATGCTAGCCGCGCCCGCCGGGGGCCGGGGCCACCGGGTCCCGTGCCGCGGGCGCCACAATGAAGCCATGTCCCGCCTGGTCGAGGTCATCCTCCGGCTCCACGGTGCCGCCGCCTATGCCCTGATCTTCGCCCTGCCCGGCCTCGAGGCCAGCGCCTTCCTGGGCTTCCTCGTCCCGGGCGAGCTCGCGGTCGTGCTCGGTGGCGTCCTGGCGTTCCAGGGCCGGGTGTCGCTGGTCGGGATCGGCGCCGTGGCCATCGCCGGGGCGATCGTGGGCGACAGCATCGGGTACCTGGTGGGGGCCCGCTGGGGCCATGCGCTGTTCCGTACCCGCCTGCTGCGGCGCCTGGTGCGCCCGGAGCGCCGGCAGAAGGCCGAGGACGCCCTCCGGCGGCGGGGGATGTCGGCGGTGATCCTGGGCCGGTTCACCGCCGTCCTCCGGGTGATGGTCCCCGGGCTCGCCGGCATGGCCCGGGTGCCCTACCGGCGCTTCCTGGCCGCCAGCGTGGTGGGCGGTGTGCTCTGGGCCGGGGCGTTCACGGTGCTCGGCTACGCGGCGGGCGACGCCTGGCGCCGGGTCGAGCACCTCGCCGCGCGTGCCAGCCTGCTGGTGGGCATCCTGGCGGTCCTGGTGGTGGGCGCGGTCATTGCCACGCGGCGGATCAGCGCCAACGAGGAGCGGATCCGGGAATGGCTCCAGGCATTGGCCGAGCGTCCCCGCGTCGCCGCCCTCCGGGAGCGCTATGCCGGGCAGATCCGCTTCCTGTACCGCCGGCTGGACCCCAAGGAGGCCTTGGGCCTGTACCTGACCATCGGCCTGGTGCTGAGCGTGGCGGCCGGCTGGGCCTTCGGGTCCGCGATGTACGACATCCTGAGCAACCAACGTCTCGTTGTGGTCGACCTCCCGCTGCACCGCTTCGTCCTGTCCCACCGCAGCGAGGACCTGACCGGGGTGATGAAGGCCCTGGCGTTCCTGGGGAGGGCACCAGTGGTCGTGGGCCTGGTCGCGGCGGCGGCGGCGGTGACCGGGCGCCTCGCCCGCTCGGTGCGCCCGGCAGGCTTCGTCGTCGTGTCGGTGGCCGGGGGCGAGGTCCTCCGGCTGGCGGTGGGCGCGCTCGTGGGGCGCCCGGCTCCCACCGGCTGGCTCATCGCGCCGCCCGGGACCGCATTCCCCTCCGGCCACACAGTGGTGGCGGCGACCCTGCTGGGCGCGGTCGCCTTCGCGCTCTCCCTCCCCCCGGCGCGCTGGAGCCTGCGGGTCTGGCTGTGGGCCGCCGCCGCGTTCGGCGTCCTCCTGGTGGGCCTGTGCGCCGTCTACCTGGCGGTGGCCCACCCCTCCGACGTCGCCGGCGGTGCGGCGCTGGGCGCCGCCTGGCTGGCCGTGTGCGCCACCGGCTGGCGCACGTGGGAGCGGGTGCGCAGCCAGCCCCGGGCTACGGCGGTGTCGGTGGAGCAGGGGTTGTGACGGGCTCTGCAGCGCCTACTTGAAGAAGACGTTCATGAAGTCTTCCCACTCGGGCGGCACGATCTTGAGCTGGGCGGTCGCCTCCTCGAGCGGCACCCCCACCACGTCGTTGCCCCGCAGCGCCGACATCTGGCCGAACTTGCCCTCGGCCACCAGGTCGGCGGCCTTGACGCCCACCCGCAGGCCCAGGATGCGGTCGAAGAGGGTCGGCGCCCCACCCCGCTGCATGTGGCCGATGACGGCGAAGCGGGTCTCGATGCCGGTCTCCTTCTCGATGAGGGCGGTGAGCTGCTCGCCCACCCCCCGGTTGCGCAGGATCATGTGGCCGAAGTCGTCCAGCTCCTCGGCGGCGTCCTCGGTGCCCGGCACCTTGATGCCCTCCGAGGCGATCACCAGGGCCACCTTGTTGCGGGCGTGGACCGCCTTCAGGTGGTCGCACATCGCCCGCACATCGATGTCCGGGGTCTCGGGCAGCAGGGTCCAGTCCGCTCCCGCCCCGAGGCCGGTGTAGAGCGCCACCCAGCCGGCGTGGCGGCCCATGACCTCCAGGATCATGATCCGCCGGTGGCTGCGCCCGGTGTCCACCAGGCGCTCGGCGGCCTCCATCGCCAGGGTCACCGAGGTGTCGAAGCCGAAGGTGAAGTCGGTGGCGGACAGGTCGTTGTCCATCGTCTTGGGCACGCCCACCACGTGCAGCTGGTGCTGGGTGTAGAACTTCGTGGCCACCCCCAGGGTGTCCTCGCCGCCCATCGCCACCAGGGCGTCGAGGCCGAGGCGCTCCCAGGTGGCCAGGCACTTGTCGACAAATCCCTCCTTCTTGAAGGGATTCGTCCGGGAGGTGCCCAGGATCGTGCCGCCCTTGTTGATGATCTCCTTGACCTCGGGAAGCCCCAGGGGTGTCGTGATGCCCTCGACCAGGCCCCGCCAGCCGTCCTGCAGGCCGACGAACTCAAAGCCGTGGTCGATCCCCCGGTACACCAGGCCCCGGATCGCCGGGTTGAGGCCCGGGCAGTCGCCCCCGCCTGTGAGCACGCCGACCTTCATCGCCATTGCCTCCACCTCCGTGTGAGATCGAACCAACCGGGGAACGCGCTGCTGCTCGCGCTCGGGCTCAAGAGTCCGGGCGCAAGATTACCGGGAAGCGGGGGGCTCAGGCAGGGCGGTCCCTACGTGAACAGCGTCGCCGGGCGGGCGGTCGCGCCGTGGGGCCGGACATCGATGCCCGCCGCCCGGGCTCCGGCGATGAGGTCGGTCTCGGTGTGGAAGGCAAAGCCCACCACCTTCACCTCCGGGCGCTGCTCCCGCCAGGCGGCGGCACCGTCCAGGGCGCCGGGCAGGTCGAGATCCACGACAATGACGGCCGGATGTTCGTCAGCGCCCGGAGGCGGCATCTGGCGGCGGGCCACCACCTCGTAGCCCGCCGCCTCCGCAGCCGCCGCGATCCGGGACCGGGCGAGAAGATCGTTCACCACGAGGAGGGCCTGCACCCTCAGGAGGCTACTAGACAGACGCGTTAGGCCATCGCCTGCAGCAGGAGCGGGGCGAGCTCGAGCATCACCTTGCCGACGGCCTCAAGGATCGCCAGGACATCGGGGGCCTGCGTGACGTCGTTCTCCTGGAACTGGGCACCCGTTTCGTCGATGTGCAGCGACAACCGCTGGTCGATGTTGCTGGGCAGCTTGACCCGGTTCCCTCCTGGGGTTTTCAGCTCCATCCCGTTCTCGTTGTCCCGGAACTGGAGGGCGTCATTGTCCCCCTCGCCCACCCGGTTTATCCGCAGGCCCCGGCGGGGCTCGCCCTGGCCGGTCGGCTCGTCCGGCCGCTCCGCTTTGAAGATGACCCGGCTCCGGTCGATGCCGGCGCTCTTGCCGCCGTCGGGGATGCCGCAGTCCTGGGCCACCACCCGTGACTTCGGGGGGATCCGGAACCACTTCCCCTCGTCGGGATAGGTCCACTCCGTGACCTTGGGGTAGACCGCGTACCGGCCTTCGTGCATCTCATCCCAGACGTACATGAAGTATGTGTCATTGGAGTTGTTATAAATCTCGGTAATCTGTGAAGTTCCCATCACGCCTCCCGATTGGTAGTGGCGAACCCGCATCTGCTGAGAGGAGAAGACCCCGTCGGTTTCTGACGATCCGATAGATTCCTTCCCTACCTTCGATGATGAATCATATGGGCGTAGCTGGTCGTGTCAAGGGCGGAAGATCCTTCCCGGCCAATACGGCGGGGCGGGGCGCGACGAATGGCTAGCGGTCGGGAAGGCAGTGGCCGGCAACCCCGGGGACGGCCACTGGCTCGGCAGCCGGCTACCCACTCACGAAGCGAGCGCCCTCGCGCTCACGCATAGAAAAGGAGCGCGCCCTTGTCTCCCCTCGCACGTCCCCTCGCAGGCCATCGCATGGTCAGACCGTTCATCGCCACACTGGCCGCCGGGACGCTGGTCCTCGCCGCCTGTTCCACGAGCACCAACACCTCGTCGGGCTCCAGCACCACCCCCACGCCCGCCGCCTCGGCGTCGGCGCCGGGGTCGGGCACCGCCCCGGTGGTCGACAGCGCGGCCGCCAACCTCCGGGTGACGGTCAACCTCCTCCTCGGTGAGCACATCAGCCTCGCCGTCAAGGCGGTGGATGCCGCCCTCAACGGCCGCACCCAGGACTTCATGGCCTATGGCACGCAGCTGAACACCAACGGCACCGACATCTGCGGCCTGATCGGCCAGGTCTACGGCGCCGATGCCGGCACGTCGTGCAACGGCATCTGGAGCGCCCACGACGGCGACTTCGTCGAGTACACCCAGGGTCTGGCCGCCAACGACAGCGCCAAGAAGGCCGACGCGGTCAACCTGCTGACCACCCAGTACATCCCGCAGTTCTCCAACCTGGTCGCGGGCGCCACCGGACTGCCGACGGCCACGGTGACCAGCCTGATCACCGACCACATCATGACCACCAAGGCGGTCGTCGACGATCTCGGCGCCAAGAACTACACCCAGGCCGCCACCGACCTGCGCAAGGCCTACGCCCACATGGAGATGATCGCCGACCCGCTCGCCGAGGCGATCGCCGCCCAGCACGCCGGCACCTTCCCCGGTGATCCCAAGAACGCCGGCGTCAGCTTCCGGGTGGCCCTGAACAACCTGCTGCAGGAGCACGTCTACCTGGCGACCTCGGCCACCCAGGACGCCCTGATCGGCAACAGCGCCGAGTTCATGGCGCTCGGCAACGCCCTCAACACCAACGGCACCGACCTGGGTTCCGCCATCGGCCAGATCTACGGCGCCTCGGCGCAGACCGCCTTCAATGGCATCTGGAGCGCCCACAACGCCGACTTCGTCGAGTACACCCAGGGCCTGGCGGCCGGCGACAGCGCCAAGCAGGCCGACGCCGTCAACCTGCTGACCACGCAGTATCTCCCGCAGTTCGCCAGCTTCCTGGCGACGCCCACCGGAGTCCCGACCGCCACGCTGACCTCGCTGATCAGCGACCACATCACGACTACCAAGGCCGTCGTCGACGCCCAGGGTGCTGACGCCAAGACCTCCACCGCCGCCACCGCCTCGGCCATCGCCACCGCCGACCGTATGGCCGGCAAGCACATGGAGATGATCGGCGACCCGCTCGCCAAGGCCATCGTCAACAGCCAGCCGGCGAAGTTCCAGGGCTAAAGCCACCCAGGAACCGCTGACCGGACCGCTACCGAACCGCTGACGGAAACTCGAGGAGAAAGCCATGAAAGAGCACCCAGCCTGCCCACACCAGAGCCGGTCGTTCGCCCGCCTGTTCGTCACGCCGGCGCTCGCGGTGCTGGTGTTGGGCGTGCTGGGCGCGTGCTCGGGCAAGACCACCGCCGGCACGGCGCCCAGCACCCCCGCTGCCTCGCAGCAGGCGGCCGCCACCACCGTCCAGATCGTGGCGGACCCCAACACCATCGGGGCCTACAGCCCGCCGACGGTGACCGTCTCCGCCGGCCAGACCGTGAAGTGGGTCTTCGAGGGCCCGATCCCCCACACCGTGACCGCCGATGACAACAGCTTCAGCTCGGGCGGCGTCGCAGACGGCTTCGCCAATGGGCAGACCTACACCCACACCTTCGCGACCGCCGGGAGCTACCCCTACCACTGCGCGATCCACCCGCAGATGCACGGGACGGTGGTCGTCCAGTAGCGCGCCAGGCCGCGCCGCCCGGCCCTACAGCTCCTCGTCCGGGGGGAGCTCGGGCCGGGGGGCGCGCACCCGGCGGCGCCGGGGGAGGTCGCGCAGACCCCACTTGGCCACCGCCACCAGGGCCTCGCTCACGATCGAGCGGGACATCTTCGAGGCGCCCAGGGACCGCTCCCGGAAGGTGATCGGCACCTCGGTGATGGTGTAGCCCAGCTTCCAGGCCCGGTAGGTCATGTCGATCTGGAAGGCGTACCCGTTGGAGCGCACCTCGCCCAGCTCGATCGCCCGGAGCACCCGGGCGCGGTAGCACCGGAAGCCGCTGGTGGCATCCTTCACGCCGAAGCCCAGGATGATGCGGGCGTACAGGTTGCCCCCGAGCGACAGCAGGTGGCGGGCCTGCGACCATCCCTCGACCCCGCCGCCCGGCATGTAGCGGGACCCGACGCCCACGTCGCCCAGAGCGGCGGCGTCCAGGAGGCCGGGGATGGCCCCCGGGTCGTGCGAGAAGTCGGCGTCCATCTCCACGAAGTAGCGGTAGCCCCGCTCGAGTCCCCACCCGAACCCGGCGACGTAGGCCCGGCCCAGGCCCTGCTTGGCTTCCCGGCGGAGCAGGTGGATCTGGGGGTTGTCGTGCCCGGCGGCCTCGACGAGGTCCCCGGTGCCATCCGGCGACCCATCGTCCACCACGAGGATCCCGGCGTCCGGGACGGAGGCGGCCACCGCCTTCAGGATCGCCTCGATGTTCTGGGCCTCGTTGTAGGTGGGCACCACCACCAGGGCACCCTTGCCGGTGCTCATGCCGCCACCGCCCGGCGCACCCGGGGCGCCACTGCCCCGACGGTTCCCAGGACCCCCAGCGCCAGCACGGTGAAGGGCAGCCAGTCGCCGAAGCGGGCATACAGCGTCGTGGTGGTGGCGAAGCGCACCGTCGGGGTGAGAAGCGCGGGCTCGAAGAGGCCCGTGCGCTGCTCGACGTGGCCGTCCGGGGCGATGACCGCCGAAATCCCGGTGATGGCGGCCTGGGCCACCCACACCCGCTCCTCGGCCGCCCGGAGCTGGCTCATCGCCACCATCTGCGCGCTGGCGGCGGTCCGCCGGTACGACGAGTTGTCGGTCGAGACCACGATCATGCGCGCCCCCCGGGCCACGAAGGACCGGACCGACTCGGCGTACGCGGTCTCGTAGCAGATCACGGAGGCAAACTTACCGTGCGGCAGGGCGAAGACGGTCGGGACGTGGCCCGGGATGCCGTCGGCGGGCACCCGGTTCAGCTCCTTGATCCAGCCCGCCAGCTGCCGGCGGGCGGGGACGTACTCGCCGAAGGGCACCAGGTGCATCTTGACGTACCGAGCGACCAGGGTCCCCGCGGCGCTGAAGTAGAGGCTCTCGTTGCGAAAGCGCGCCGCGCCGCCGTCCGCCCCGGGCGTGCCCGGCACCCCGATGGTGGCACCTACCAGGAAGGGGGCGCCCACCTGGCGGATCGTGGCCTGCAGCGGCCCGAGCAGGTTGGCATCGGAGAACGGGTCGTGCCCGACCGAGCTCTCCGGCCACACCACCAGGTCGACGTGGCGGCCCAGCAGGGCGCCGGTCTCGCGCACCTGGCTGTCGAGGGCCTCCTGGTCGAGGGCGTGCGGGTGGGCGGGGTCCTGCTGCGGGGCGTTGCCCTGCACCAGGGCGATCGTCGCCTGCGGGCCGGCGGGCGTCGGCACGGGCAGCGCCGCCGGGGCGACCACCAGCACGGCCGCCGCCAGCACCGCCGCCCCGGCGTAGGCCGGGCTCTCCCGGAGGGCAGCGGCCGCCGCGGCCAGCACGGCGTTCACCAGGGCCACCAGGAGGCTGACCGCCCAGACGCCGCCGTAGGCGGCCAGGTGGAGCACCAGCCGGTCGTTGTGCTGGCTGTAGCCCAGGCCGCCCCAGGGGAACCCGCCCAGGGGGAACCGGGAGCGCACGTACTCCCCTGCCAGCATCGCCACGGGGAAGGCCAGCAGCCGGCCCCGGCGGGGCAGGGCATCACGCAGCACCGTCCCGAGCGTGAGGAAGGCAGCGACGAAGGCGCTCTCCAGGCCCACCAGCAGCAGGTAGGCGGCCAGGCCGAACAGGTGGATCCAGGGGAACAGCAACCCGAAGAACGCCAGCCCGAACCCGGCCCCGGCGGCCGCCACGCCGCCCCGCCGGGCGCGGCCGAACACCAGGGCGAGCGGGACCAGGGATACGAACGCGAGGGGGCCCCAGTCGGTGGGCGGGAAGGCCAGGGCGGTGGCGATACCGCTGGCGGCGCCGGCCGCCCCCGCAGCCAGCGCAGGCCACGGAGGCGAGGGCGGCGAGGGAGGCGAGGGCGGGGCGCCGGCCGCGGAACTGCCGAACCGGTGGCTCAGACGCAGTCCCGGCAGAGCTGGCGCGCGGGGTCGGCGAGCTGGCTCTGGTACTTCACCAGGTGGCAGCTGGCGCACACGAACTCGTTGGCCTGGCGGGGAACCGGGCGGATCGACAGCGTCTCCATCCGCTCGTCGGGCGTCAGGTCGAGCAGCGAGTCCTCCTCCTCCTCGACCTCGGCGATATCCCCGCGCTTGGAGAGGATCTCCTCGAGGCTGGCCTCGCCCAACGAACCCGGCTCGGCGAGGTCCTCTTCCTCCTCGTCGCCCTCGAGGTCCTCTTCCTCGTCTTCTTCGTCTGATTCTGGCTCTTCAAAAATCTCGCTCATGACGTCCTTCCCGCTGCGCCCCAGCCTGGTCCCGACTGGTGGCTCCGTTCGCCCTCCCCGTCCACCCGGTAGCCGTGCCGGCCACGCGTGGATGCGTGATTATGCACCTCCAGCGTAGCGATGCAATCGGTTCCTCCCCTGAGGCTCCGCTGGGCGTTTCCTGGGAGTCTGCCGGCTCAGGGACGGGCCACCAGCCGCCGGCCGATCACCAGGCGTTGGATCTGGTTCGTCCCCTCGACGATCTGCAGGGCCTTGGCCTCCCGGAGGTAGCGCTCCACCGGGTAGTCCTCGATGTAGCCGTACCCACCGTGGACCTGGACGGCGTCGATGGTCACCCGCATGGCGACGTCGCTGCAGAACAGCTTGGCCATCGACGCCTCGGTGCTGAACGGGGCACCGGCGTCCTTCAGGTCGGCGGCGCGGCGGTACAGCGCCCGCCCGGCGGCGATGCCGGTGGCCATGTCGGCGAGGAGGAACTCGATGCCCTGCAGGCCGGCGATCGGCCCCCCGAACTGCTCCCGGCCCTGGGCGTAGGCGACCGCGGCGTCCAGGGCCGCCTGCGCCAGGCCGATGGCAACCGCGGCGATGCCCAGGCGCCCGGAGTCCAGGGCGGTCAGGGCGACGCTGAACCCGGTGCCTTCGGCCCCCAGGCGGCGGCCGGCCGGGACCGGGCAGTCCTCGAAGAGGAGCTCCCAGGTGGGCGATGCCCGCAACCCCATCTTCTGTTCGACCTTGGCCGGGCGGAACCCGGGCGCCCCCTGGTCCACCAGGAACGCGCTGATGCCTTTGGCCCCTTCGGCGCCGGTGCGCGCCATCACCAGGAGGACGTCGGCCTCGGCACCGCGCGTACAGAACTGCTTGCGCCCGGTGAGCCGGTAGCCTCCCCCGTCGGGCACCGCCCGGGTCTGCAGGCTGGCGGCGTCCGACCCCGAGGACGACTCGGTGAGCGCGTAGGCCCCCAGCCGCTCGCCGGCGAGCAGGGCGGGCAGCAGTTCCTCTTTGAGCTCCGGGCCGGCGAAGCGCTGGACCGCATCGCACACCAGCGTGTGCACGCCCAGGCCGACGGCGGCTGCGACCCAGACGTGGGCGAGCTCCTCGATCACCAGGAGGTAACTGCGGTAGGGGCGCCCGGCCCCGCCGAACTCCTCCGGGAAGGGGATGCCGGCGACCCCGAGGGCGGCCAGCCCGGCGTAGACCGCAGCCGGGTCCTTCGCGGCGGCCTCGTGGGCCTCGACCACCGGCCGGACCTCCCGCTCGGCGAAGGTGCGCACAAGATCCCGCAGCGCCCGGTCATCCTCGTCCAGGCCCACATTGTCGGGTCGCAGTTCGGTCACGCGCGCCAGTGTACGGGCAGGAATGTCGTACCCCGCCGCTAGCGTTTGCGCCATGCGGGCGTGGACCGGTCCGGCGGTGACCCGGGGGTTGGAAGTGGTCAGGGGCCTCCTGTCCCCGCTGGACGCCGCGCCGCCATTCGGCACCTGGGTGCCGCCCGCCGGCGACGGGGTGTGCGCCGGGTGCCACGCCTGGTGCCCGCCCGGCTGCCTCCGCTGCCGGGCCTGCCTGCACACGGCCGGACAGGTGTCCCGCCCGGCGCCGGGCGCCGTGCCCATTTCCCTGTTCCGCACCGGCGACCAGCTCTGGCGCCGGCTGCGCAGCTACAAGGATGGTCCCGATGCCGCGGTCCGGGCGGCATCCCAGGGCGATCTCGCCCGCCTGCTGGGGCCCTTCTTCCGCTCCCACCTGGCGTGCGTGGCGCCGGGCGTGCCCCCCGACTGGGGCCTGGTGGTGGTGCCTTCCACCCGCCCGCGGGCCACGCGCTACCCGCTGGAGCGGGTGGTCCGCCGCTGCCCCGGCCTGGGCCGGCGCCTCATCCGCGGCCTGCGCACGGCCCACCCGGCGGAGCACAACCGGGCCCGGGAGGACGCCTTCACCGTCACCCGGGACGTGGCGGGGCGGTCGCTCGTGGTTCTGGACGACACCTGGACCACGGGGGCCAGCGTCCAGAGCGCGGCCTCCGCGCTCCAGGGGGCCGGGGCCCACGTGGTCGGCGTGGTGGTGATCGGCCGGGTGCTCAACCCGGCGGCCCACCCGGGCGAGGCTGCGCTGTGGGCGCTGGCCCGCAGCCAGGCCTTCCGCCTCGACCGGTGCTGCGTCGGGCGCCACCCCGGCGTGATCCGGCTACCGCAGAGGGCCGGGTAAGCTGGGGACGTCCTATGAACCAGCCCCGGACCGCCCGCGCGCAGACGAGGAGCCGTGGGCTCGGGATCCTGATCCTGCTCCTGTGCATGATGGCTGCCGCCTGTTCGTCAAAGGCCAAGACGGCGGCCAAGACGTCGGCCACGCCCTCGCCCACCGGGTCGGAGAGCCAGGTCCCGGCGCTGACCGCCACCGTTGTGGCCTCCCCCCCGCCCAGCCCCTCGCCGTCGCCCTCCCCGGTCGCCCGGCGGCCAAGCCCCAGTCCGACCCACGCCGTGGTCCCGCCGCCCAGCCCCACCCACGCCGTGGTCCCCCCCAGCCCGACGGCGGTCTCGTCGGCGATCAGCCTGCCGGTGGCGGGGACGTATACCTACGGTCTCTCGGGCACCTACCAGACCCCGCTGCTCGGCTCCACCCAGAACTACCCCGCCGGTGCCCAGCTCCCCATCACGTTCTCGAACAAGGGACCGCAGGGCGGCGGTACCGAGATCCAGGCCTCCGCCTCGTCCAGCACGGACAACGCCACCACCACCACCACGTGGATCTTCCAGCCCACGCGGGTGGTGGTGACCGATTCCACCCTGACGCTGGCCGGTTTGGCGAACTACGACTGCACCTTCTCGCCGCCGCCCGAGATCCTGCCCAACCCGATCGTTGCCGGCGCCCTGCCCGGCTCGTCGTGGTCCACGGCGCAGTGCTCGGGCGATGTCGCGGTCACGGTCCAGGGCGCCAGCACCATCGCCGCCGCCGGGAAGACGTGGGACGTTTGGACGGTGCACACCGTCCTGCACTACCAGGCCCAGTCCAGCGTCAACGTCACCGTCACCAGCACCACCACCTTCGCCCCCAGCCTCGGAACCGTGATCACCAGCGATGCCACCACCACCGGCACGGTCGCCGGGAGCCCCTTCCAGAACCACCAGGTGACCACCCTGCTCAGCGCTCCGTGACCCCCGCCGGGACCCCGTCCGGGACCCTCCCCGGGCAGGAGGGGGCCCGGCCGCTCGTCGAGCTCCGTGACGTCGCCCGCACCTACTGGCGCGGCGACGAGGCGGTCCAGGCCCTGCGGGGCGTCTCGCTGAGTGTCGAGGCGGGCGATTTCCTGGTCGTCACCGGGCCTTCCGGGTCGGGCAAGTCCACCCTGCTGCACATCATGGCGGGCCTGGACCGGCCCTCCTCGGGCGAGGTGCTCCTCGACGGCATCGCCTTGTCGGGAATGTCGGACGACGATCTCACCGAGCGCCGCCGGCGGTCGATCGGCTTCATCTTCCAGTTCTTCCACCTGCTCCCGACCCTGTCCGCCCTGGACAACATCGGGCTCCCCTTGCTCCTCGACGGCCAGCCGACCGGCATGGTCCACGATGCGGCCGCCCGTGCCCTGGCCGAGGTGGGCCTGGCCCACCGGGCGGCGCACCGGCCCCGGGAGATGTCAGGCGGCGAGCAGCAGCGCGTCGCCATCGCCCGGGCGCTCGTCATCCGCCCCACCCTCATCCTGGCCGACGAGCCCACCGGCAACCTCGACTCGGCCTCAGGCGCCGACATCCTGCGCATCCTCCGGGAGGCACCGGCCTCCTATGGTGCCGCGGTGGTGCTGGTGACCCACCAGCCGGACGCCGCCCTCCCCGGCGAACGCACCGTCTTCATGCGCGACGGCGTGATCGAGACCGCTTCGATCGCCCGTTGACTGCCCGCCGCATGACCTCCCACCAGTGAGCACCGCGGTCCGGCCCCCACGGCCCGCCCCCCGCCGGGGCGGGCGCTCCCGGCTGCGGGCGGCCCTGCGGCTGAACTGGGCACTCAACGGCCGCCACCTGGTCGCCCACCGCCTGCGCCTGGGCCTGTCGATCATGGGGATCGCCTCCGGGGTGGCGCTCGCGGTCGCGGTCGGGGGCCTGACCAGCTCGATCAACGCCGCCCTGAAGGACGCCTCGCAGGCGGTGGCCGCCGGTGCGACCTACGAGATCCGGCCGGTCACCCAGGTCCCGATGCCGGCCTCGCTGCTCGATGCCGCCCGTGGGACCCCCGGCGTCCGCTCCGCCGCCGGCACGATCGAGGCGACGACCTACCTCCGGCGCGGGCCGGGGACCAGCGAGTACAGCGTCGCGCTCATCGGCTTCGAACCGGGCATCTTCGCCCTCTCGCCCCGCAGCTTGCAGGGGGCCGATCTCGGGGCTGCCGACCCCACGGGGCTCCTCGTCCCGGGCGCCATCCAGCGGGAGCTGGGGATCAGCGGGCGGGCGCCCCTGCAGGTGTACACGCCCACCGGGTGGCAGACCACCCATCTCGGGGGCACGCTGCCGCCCAACCCCGGCTCCGCCCAGGCGGTGGCCACCGGGCTCCTCACCGCCCAGACGCTCCTGGGGCGGGCCGGGCGCATCGACGCCCTGTACGTCAACGCCCCGCCCTCCGCCCTGCCCGGGCTCACCCGCCGCCTCGGCCCCTCCGTGCGCATCGGGCCGCTGGCCCTGCGAGCCGACGACGTGCGCCAGATCACCGCCACCGTGAGTGTCGTGCTCAACGTCGCCGCCATCGTGGCCCTGTTCGTGGGGGCGTTCCTGGTCTACAACACCATGTCCATGGCCTCGGTTGAGCGGGCGGGCGAGGCCGCCATCCTGCGGGCGGTGGGCGCCAGGCGCCGCCAGACGTTCTGGCTGCTGGTGAGCGAGGGCGCCCTGCTCGGCGCCGCCGGCTCGGTGGTCGGGCTGGCCGGGGGGCTGGGGCTGGCCCGCCTGCTGCTCGCCATCCGGGGGGCCGGGCTGGAGACTCTCCTGCCGATCAGCGTCGACCGCCTGGTGCTCTCCTGGCCCAACCTGGTCCTGGCCGGGGTGGGCGGGGTGGTGGCCTCCATGCTGGCTGCCGCCGGCCCCGCCCGCCGGGTCGCCCGGGCCGACGCCGCCGCCAACCTCGGCCCCCGGGCCGCCTTCGAGGAGCCCGCCGGGGTGGGTGGTTGGCGCCCGGTCCCGGTGGGCCTGGCCATCACCGCGGTCGGCGCGGTGGTGGCCGGCTACTGGGTCCACGCCCCCACCGCCAGCCTGACCCTGCCCACCGGGGCGATGTTCCTGTTCGTGGCCGGGGTCGCCGTCCTCGTCCGGCCGTTGGTCCCCGCGCTCGCCGACCGGGTGCTCCGCCCCGCCCGGAGGGCCCGGGCCACCCTGCGCCTGGCGGCGGGCGAGCTGCAGCGCTCCCCCGCCCGCACCGCCTACACGGTGGGCGCGGTCGTGCTCGCCCTCGCGCTCGTCGTCGGGGTGCAGGTGGACATCGCCTCGTTCCAGGCCGCCTTCCAGGAGGGCCTCGGCCGGCTGATCCAGGCGGACCTCATCGTCCGCTCCCGGGACTGGGCGCCCTATGGCGCCGGGGTGGGCCTGGACGCCGGGGTCGCCACCCAGATCGCCGCCCTGCCCGGCGTGGCGGCCGCCTACCCGTCCAAGACGATGCTGACCACCTACCAGGGCCACATCACCCCGCTGCTGGCCATCTCGGAGCAGGGCTACCAGCGCTACGGCACCGACCCCAAGGTGTCGGCGTACGACCGGGCGATCAACGCCGCGGTGGTGCCGGGCTCCATGCTGATCTCGGCGTCGGCCCGGGACCGGTTCGGCCTGCACGCGGGCGACACCGTGACCCTGCACCCTCCGGGCGGCCCGGAGCGCTTCCGGGTCGTGGGCGTGTACGACGACCCCTCGGCCGTGCTCCCCACCTTCTATGTCACCTACGAGGACGCCGCCGCCGGCTGGGGGCTCGACGTGGCCGACGTCATCGACGTCTTCCTGAAACCCGGGGCCACCTCGCCCGGGGTGGCGTCGGAGATCTCCCGGGCCCTCGGCGCCCGCTACGGCCTGGAGCCCGACACCCGGGAGCAGTTCATCTCGCGCCTCGCCGCCATCGTCTCCAGCCTGCAGCGCCTCATCGGCAGCGTGCAGGTGGTGGCGGTGCTGGTCGCCGCCCTCGGGGTGGCCAACACGCTGCTCATCTCCACGTTCGAGCGCCGCCGGGACCTCGGGATCCTCCGGGCGGTGGGGATGAACCGCCGGCAGCTGCGGCGCATGGTGGTGATGGAGTCCGTGCTGCTCGGCGGCCTCGGGGTGGTGCTCGCCTGGGCGGTCGGCACCGGCGTGGGCCTGTTCGCCCACAAGATCACCGAGATCCAGACCGGCCTGCGCATCGCCACGGTCATCCAGCCGCTGGCCTACCTGGCGGTCCTCGCGCTCGGCCTCGGGGCGGCCGTGGGGGCGGCGATCTACCCCGCTCAGCGGGCGGCGAGCCTCGACGTCACCGACGCCCTGCAGTACGAGTAGCGCCGCCCGCAGCGCCTATTGACGAGGTGTATACACCGAGTGTATTCTCGTCCCATGAGCGTCCCCTTCGCCCTCCTGGGCCTCCTCGACCGGGAACCGAGCCACGGCTACGACCTGAAGCGGGACTACGACACCTACTTCGGGCGGGGCAAGCCGCTCCCCTACGGCCAGGTCTACGCCACCCTCGCCCGGCTGCTGCGGGACGGCAAGGTGGTGGCGGGTGACGCCGAGCCCGGCGCCGGCCCCGACCGCAAGCGCTACGCCATCACCGAGGCGGGCCGCCAGGAGGTCGAGGAGTGGCTGGCCGAGCCGGTCGAGCCCGAGCCCCACCTGCAGACCGTGCTGTTCGTCAAGGTCGCCCTCTCCTTGATGCTGGGCCGGGACGCCGAGGGGTACCTGGACGCCCAGCGGGCCGCCCACCTGCACCGGATGCGGGAGCTGACCGAACTCAAGCGCACCGGCGACGTCGTGGAGGGCCTGCTGGCCGACCACGGCCTGTTCCACCTCGAGGCCGACCTCCGCTGGATCGAGACCACCTCCGCCCGCCTCTCCGCCCTGCTGAAGGCGATGGACCCGGTGGAGCGCACCGCGGCACTGCAAGCACCCGGCACCCCCAGTACCCAGGGCAGCCCCCCGAGAAAAGGAGCTCGGTCATGAGCGTCACCCCCTCCCAGGGTCCCTCCCCGATCCTGCTGCAGGCCGTGGACGTCTACAAATCGTTCGGCCCCACGCCCGCACTCCAGGGGGCGGACTTCTCGGTGGGCCAGGGCGAGATCGTGGCGATCATGGGCCCGAGCGGGTCGGGCAAGTCCACGCTGCTGCACTGCCTGGCGGGGATCTTCCTCCCGGACAAGGGCGAGATCATCTTCAATGGCCGGCACCTCGACCGCCTCGACGAGCGGGCGCGCAGCACGCTGCGGCGCACCGCGTTCGGCTTCGTGTTCCAGTTCGGCCAGCTGGTGCCCGAGCTCACCACCGCCGACAACGTCGCCCTGCCGCTGCTGCTCGGCAAGGTCAAGCGCAAGGAGGCCTACCGGAAGGCGGAGTCCTGGCTGGAGCGCCTCGGCCTGGAGGGCCTCGGCGGCCGGCGCACCGGCGAGCTGTCCGGGGGCCAGGCGCAGCGGGTGGCACTGGCCCGGGCCCTGGTGACCCGGCCCCAGCTGGTGTTCGCCGATGAACCCACCGGCTCGCTCGACTCGCTCACCAGCGAGCAGGTCATGAACCTGCTGGTGGACACCGCCCGGGCCGAGGGCAGCACGGTGGTGCTCGTCACCCACGATGCCCGGGTGGCCGCCTACGCCGACCGTGAGGTGCTGGTCCGGGACGGCCGCGTGACTCTGGGCAACCCGGTCCACCTGGCTCAGGTCGAGGTGGGGAACTGATGTCCCGCCTCGGGCTCCGCCTCACGCTGCGCAGCGGCCGGGAGGCCGCCGTCCGGCTGCTGATTACCATGGCCGCGGTGGCCATCGGCGTCGCCGTGCTCCTCTCGGTGCTGGCCGACTACCACGCCTACCAGGCCACCAGCCGGCGGCCCTCGTGGGAGTCGACCACAGGGACCACGGGGACCACGGGGACCACAGGGACCGGGCCCCTGCCCGCCGCAACCTCGCGCGCCGAGCTGTGGAATTTCAGCGAGAGCATCTACCAGGGCCGCTTCATCGAGACCCTCGACGTCGCTGCCCTCGGACCCGATGCGCCCACGATCCCCGGCCTGGCGACCCTGCCCGGCCCGGGTGAGTACGTCCCCTCGCCGGCGCTCGCTTCCCTGCTGAGGACCGTGCCCGCGAACCAGTTGGGCGACCGGTTCTTCGCCGCCTTCCCGGGGGGCGCCCGGCAGGCAGGCACCCTGGGGGAGGCGGCCCTGCCCGGGCCGACGGCCCTCGCCATCGTGGTCGGCTATACGCCCGCCCAGCTCCAGGCGCTGCCCGATACTGTTGTCGTCACCCACATCGTCAACGCGCCCCACCTGCAGGGGACCACCCAGATCTACCGGTTCGCGTTCGCCATCGGGGCCGTGCTGCTCCTCTTCCCGCTGCTGATCCTGGTGGGCACCGCCACCCGCCTGGCGACCGCCCGCCGGGAGGAGCGCTACGCCGCCATGCGCTTGGTGGGGGCGACCCCGCACCAGATCAATGTGATCGCCTCGGTGGACGCCGTGGTCTCGGCACTCCTGGGGGCGGTGGTCGGGTGCGGCATCTTCCTGCTGATCCGGCCCGCCCTGGCGAACGTCTCGCTGTCCGGCGCCCGCTTCTTCACCGACACGGTGACGCCCACCGCGGCGGGCTACGCCGGGATGATCGTCGGGGTCCCGCTCGCCTCGGCCGCGGCGTCGCTCTGGTCGTTGCGCCGGGTCCGCATCACCCCGCTCGGCGTGGCCCGCCGGGTGACCCCGCCGCCCCCCCGGGCGTGGCGCCTCATCCCGCTGGCCGTCGGCGTGCCCCTCATCGTCTACTCGATCGCCAAGGCGGCGGGACGCACGGACTCGAAGCCGCCCACCCCGGCGGTCTTCCTCGGCCTCATCCTCGTCATGAGCGGGCTGGTCCTCGGCGGCTCCTGGCTCACCATGTGGGCCGCCAAGGCCATGGCCAGGGTCGCCAAGGGGGGGTCGACGCTGCTCGCCGCCCGCCGCCTGGCCGACAACCCGAAGGGCGCCTTCCGGGCGGTCAGCGGGCTGGTGCTGGCGGTGTTCGTCGGCACGGCGATCGCCGGCCTGGCCCCGGCGGACATCGCCGCCCAGAGCACCGGCAACTATGCCGCCCTCAACCAGGTCCTGCGTATGCAGTTTGTCCGGGGGCCGGGTGACGGTCTTTCCCCCCAGGAGGAGGCGGGGCTGATCGCCCAGCTGCAGTCCATCGGCGGCGTGAGCGTGATCCCGGTCTACGTGAACCCGGCGCTGGCCGCCTTCCTGGCGGCGAACCCGCCTCCCGGACCGGGTACGGGCCCGAGCGGCGGCAGCCGGGTGGACCCCGCGCAGAACCCGGACCAGAACCCGCCTCCGCCCAGCAACATCGTCACCTGCGCCAGCCTGGCGGGCCTGACCGCCCTGGGCGCCTGCCCGGCCGGGGCCACGGCGGTGCAGCTGGAGACCCAGGAGCTGTTCACCGACAATCCCCTCGAGATCAACAAGGCCCTCCCCCTGGTCACCGCCCAGAGCCCGGTGGCGGCGGGCGACGTCTCGACCCTCGAGGTCACGGCCCTGCTGGTGAAGGCCACCTCGGCCGCGGGCCTGGAGCGGGCGCGGACCGTGCTCACGGTGTTCAACGCCACCGGGGGCCAGAGCTTCGGCCCGAAAGCCGGCGACTCCCTCACCGCCTGGCAGATGGGCGAACTGGAGCCGCAGACCTTCGCTGAGGTCGCCGCCGTGCGCAACGACGATGACAACAACATCAACAAGGTGGTGCTGCTCGGCACGGCCCTGACCATCCTGGTGGCGGGCTGCAGCCTGGCGGTGGCCATCGGCGGGAGCCTGGTGGACCGCAAGCGGCCCTTCTCGCTCATGCGGGTGGCGGGCACGTCGACCGGCACCCTCTACCGGGCGGTGTTCCTGGAGTCCGGGGTCCCGCTGGTGATCGCCGCGGTCGTATCCGCCCTGGTCGGGCTGGGGGTGGTCACCGCGCTGGTGGACGCCCTGGTCCACCAGCTCGGCCCCGCGGCCGCGCTGGTCCACGGGGCACATCCGGGCGGCATCTACTACCTGTTGCTCGGCTCGGGGCTCGGGGCCTCGATGGGCATCATCCTGCTGACCCTGCCGCTGCTCGGCCGGATGACCCTGCCCCAGAACGCCCGCTTCGAGTAGGCCACAGCTAGAGAACTAAACCTCAATCCCAGGATGAGCATGAGGGCGCCACTCCATCTCTACGTACGGGTAGGCCTCTGCCACTACCTGGAAGCCGAGGCGCTCGTACAGTGCTCGGGCCGGGTTGCCCGCCTCCACGTGCAGCCCAACCGGCATGCCCTCCGCCAGCACCTGGGCGACCACGGC
>DASTWV010000026.1 GCA_035765775.1 Actinomycetota bacterium
TCACGCACCGGGGGGCGACCCGGTGCACCTGGGCCAGGCGGCGCAGGCCGGTGGTGGTCATCTCCTCGGGGGAGACCAGCACCACGTCGGGTGCCTCGGCCACCACCTGCTCGACCACCTGGGTGGGGTGGTCCACCAGGATCACCTTGGGCTCCGGGGACTGCTGGCGTGCCGCCCGCTCGATGTCGTGGGAGAAGGTTCCCTTGCGGTCCACGACCAGGATCTTCATCGGCCCGGTCACCATGGGTGGCGGCCCGTCGCCGGCGGCGCGGTCGGTCCAGTGCACGTCGTGCCAGGGCACCGGTTCGGCGACGGACCAGTGGCGGGCGAACAACCCCCGGCCCCCGCTGTGGTTGTGGTCGTTGTGGTCGTCGTTGTGCATTTCCCGCACGCCTCCTCGACCCACCCGAAATTGACCGCCGACAATGACTGACCTGATGGCCTCGGCGTATGCCGCACCCGCCGAGAGGACTCTCACTGGGAAATATCGGAACCCCGCCAGCGGGCCTGCATAGTCGCTTCGAACCGTCTTTCACAGCCCCATGTGCGGGCAGGGGTGCCCCATTTGCGGGAGGCCGGGGTGGCCCGGGGGAGGCGCACGGCTAACCCGCCCGGCCCGGCCCGGAACCGCTGGGCACGCAGCCCCGCCGCGGACGCGCCGGAGCCCCGGTCGGCCTCGACCGCGGGAGGGGCGGGAGGCCGGTGCCGGGGCTCCGGGCGTTGTTCGGGGCGATCCGGGCTGGTGCTGGGAAGGTCTAGTTCACCGGCCCCGTCCCCAGGGTGATGTGCGCCGAGTGGCTCCTGGCCGTGCCGTCGGTCCAGCTGACGTTCACCGAATCGCCCGGATGGTGCGCCTGCAGCGCCGACGTGAGGTCGCTCGCCGAGTCGATCGTCTTGCCGTCGGCCGAGGTGATGGTGTCACCCGCCTGGATGCCCGCCGAGGCTGCCGGCGTCCCGGAGAGGACCTGCTGGACCAGGGCTCCGCCGCTGCTCCCGGAGACCTCGACGCCGAGGAACCCGGCCTCACCGATATGCACCGAGCCGGACGTCTTCCCGGACTCGATCTGGTGGGCGATCGACAGGGCCGTGTTGATGGGGATGGCGAACGACACGCCGCCGGCGGCGTTGAAGCGGAAGTTCTGCGAGGCGGCGGTGTCCATCCCGATGACCTTGCCGGCCGAGTTCACGAGCGGGCCGCCCGAGTCGCCGGGCTGCAGCGGGGCGCTGGTCTGGATCAGCCCGCTCAGCTGCTCGGAGTTGCCGCCGTAGTCGTCCGAGGCGGTGATGGCCTGGTTCAGCTGCTGCACCTGGCCCTCGACCACGCTGGGCGTCCCGCCCTGGCCGAGGGCGTTGCCGATGGCGACCACGCTGTCGCTCACCGCGACCTTGTTGGAGTCGCCCAGCGCGATGGTCTTCAGCCCCGACGCGTTCGCCATCTTGATGATGGCGACGTCATCGGACGGGTCCGTGCCCAGCACCTTGGCGCTGTAGGACTGGCCCGTGGTGACCACCGTCACCCGGATGCTCGTCGCCCCGCTCACCACGTGGTTGTTCGTGAGCACCTCGCCGTCGGCGCTCAGGATCATGCCGGTGCCGGCCGCGGTGCCCTGCTGGTAGCCGAGCACGGTGTTGACGTCCACCACCCCGGGATCGACCTTGGCCGCCAGGGCGAGGGCCTGGGCGGAGGCGGTGCCGTTCTGGGTGACCTGGCCGCCGTTGCCCCCGCCGAAGATGTTGCCGAACGGGTTCCGGTTGTTGGCTGACGGCGTCGTGGTTTGCCGGGTGGCGAGGCTGATGCCGAGGACTGCTGCCACGAACAGCGCCACGGCGGTGAGCGCCGCGGTCCAGGCGTGCCGGCTCCTGCGGGGGGGCGGGCCGCCCGGCTGGCCCCACGGCGGCTGGCCGTAGGGATAGCCCGGGCCGCCATAGCCGCCGTATCCGCCGCCGTAGCCCCCGCGGTACTGCTCCCCGTAGGGGGGCGGGTAGCCCGAGGGATTCCGGTAGGGAGACCCGTAGCCGGGGCCCGGGCCGTACGGGGATCCGTAGGGCGGGGCCGCCGGGTATCCCGGCGCCGGAGGCTGACCCTGGCCGCCCCCTCCCATCGGGCCGGGCGGGGTGGGCGGGGTGGGCGGACCCGCCGGGGTGGGCGGGGGCAGCTGGTGCGGGGCCCACGCCGCCGGCACCGGCCACGTCCAGGCACCGGCCCCGCCCGGTGGAGGGACCTGCGGCCCCGGAGTGGGCGCCGCGGGCTGGGGTGCCGGATCGCCGGGACCCGCATCCCGGGGACCACTCGGCCTGTCCATGGGCTGGGTCTGCGCGCCCCACCCGGCCCACGGTCCGGGAGCGGGCGTGGGCTCGGTACGGTCGCCCTCCCCCGCCGGATTGAACCCCGGTCGGGGCGGAGGCGTCCACACGGGGCCCGTGGGGGGAGTGTCGTGGTCCATTGCCATCTCCATTGTTCCCGGCCCGCAGCACCTGATCGGGGTCGCTGAGCCGCTCGTGGCCGTCTCGGACTTCGTCGATCACCAGTGAAGCGCACGGACCGCAGCGTTACCTTTGGTTTTCCTGTTGATTTCCTGAGAACACATCGGCCAGGCCCGCGCCACCTATAATTGCCGCCGACAATCTTTGTCGAGAGCAATTCTGGGGGGCGCCGTCGACACCGATGAGGAGACGCTGGTCAGCGCGGTGCTGGTCGCCTCCCGGGTCCTCGTCGCCGTCGCTGCGCGGTCGCTGGCTGCGGCACCGGCTGACATTACCCTGGCGCAGTACCGGGTCCTGGTGGTCCTCGCTTCCCGCGGGCCGCAATTCCCCACCGCGCTGGCCGGGGAGCTCCGCTCCTCCCCGTCGTCGATCACCCGCCTGTGCGACCGCCTGGAAGCCAAGGGCCTGCTGACCCGGGCGTCGGCGCCGGACAACCGCAAGCAGGTGGTCCTGGCCATCTCGGCGGCCGGGAAGCGGGTGGTTGATGCCGTGACCCGGGTGCGCCGAGCGGAGATCGCCGGCCTGGTGGCGGCGGTGGTCCCGGGCCGCCGGGGCGCGGTGGTGGCCGCCCTGAACGATCTGGCGGCCGCCGCCGGTGAGGTGCCGGACCACTCGTGGAGCCCCTCATGGGCAATCGGTTGGGAAGCCTGAGTGGGCGTCGCCGCCCGGGCGGAGCAGCTCCGGGCACTGGGCCGGCGCGGCCGGCTGGTGCTGGTCATTGCCGGGCTGACCGGCGGCGCCACCGGCCTGGCGGTGGCGGGCTTCGAATGGGTGACGCGCGACGCCCTCTTCGGCCTCCTGGCGCACCAGGCGGTCGCGGTGCGGGTCCTGGCTCCCCTGGCCGGGCTCCTGGTGGCCGCCGGCGCTCTCCAGTGGATTGCCAAGAACCCGTCGCCCGCCACTGCGGACGAGTACATCCGCAACGTGCACGAGGTGGGCCGGCGCATGGACCTCCGGCCGCTCCCCGGGCGCATCCTGGCCAGCATCGCCACGCTGGGCTCCGGGGGATCGATGGGCTACGAGGGACCGTCGATCTACCTGGGTGCGGGCATCGGCTCCGCCCTGCAGGCCCGGTTCAGCCGGATGTTCTCCCGCGACGACGCCAAGGTGCTCCTGGTGGCGGGGGCTGCCGCCGGCGTGTCCGCCATCTTCCGGGCGCCGGCCACCGGGCTGGTCTTCGCCCTCGAGGTGCCCTTCCAGGAGGGCTTCGGCCGGCGCCACCTGCTCCCGGCGGGTGTGGCGGCGGCGACCAGCTACCTCGTCTACGCCGCCTTCTACGGCACCGCGCCCCTCATCCCGGTCAGCGGCTCACCCCCCTTCAACCTCACCGACCTCCTGGGCGCCGTCGTTCTCGGAGCGGTCTGCGGGTTGGCGGCCCGGTGGTTCGCGCGGGCCCTGGTGGGGGCCAAGCACATCGCCTCGCGATGGAACCCCTGGGCCCGGGCGCTCGCCGGGGGGCTGGGCCTGGCGGCCTCGGCCAGCCTCGCCTACGCGGTCTTCGGGTCGCCGTACACCCTGGGGGCGGGCTACGACAACCTCGACTGGGCCTTCAACCCGCACCGGGCGGTCGCCCTCGTGGTGGGACTCCTGCTGCTCCGGGGCGCCGCCACGGTCCTGACCGTTGCCGGCGGGGGTTCGGGGGGGCTGTTCATCCCGCTGGTGATCGAGGGCGCCCTGGTCGGGCGCAGCATCGGGGGTCTCTTCCGGACCTCGTCCACCGCCAGCAACTTCTTCCCGCTCATCGGCGTGTCCGCCTTCCTGGGCGCGGGCTACCGGGTGCCCCTGGCCGCGGTGGTCTTCGCCGCCGAGGCGACCGGCCGGCCGGGCTTCATCGTCCCCGGGCTCCTCGCTGCAGTCGTGGCGCAGCTGTTCGTCGGGTCGGCATCAGTCTCCCCCTTCCAGATGGCGGCGCAGGCGGGACACCTGGAGCGGCGCTTCCCGCTCCCCATCGCCAGCGTCCTGAACCGTGACATCGCCAGCACGCCCCCGGACACCACGCTGGAGGAGTTCGTCAAGGTCCACGCCCTCCGCCGCCGGGAGCACGCCGTGCCGGTGCTGGACGCCGGCGGCACCTACCGCGGCATGGTGCGGGTTGAGGAGGTGATCGAAACCCCGAAGGAGGACTGGCCGACCGTCACCGTAGCCGACCGTATGCGCACCGACTTCCCGGTCGCCGAACCCACCTGGCGGCTCCGGGACGCTCTCCGGGCGATGGAGCAGGCGGACGTCGACCTGTTGCCGGTGGTGGAGCAGGGACGTTTCATCGGCGTGGTAACCACCGCCGAGATCTTGAAGCTCGACGACATCCTGAAGATGACCACCGGCGAGGAGACCTGAGAGCCAAAAGACGAGATCTGAGGCCGCGTCGGGTTCCGGCCCATCCAAGCGCCGCATGGGGAAGCTGTCGCGGATTTCCCGGACTGCTCCCCGCTTCCCGGTAGCCTTTCCAGCATGACGCAGCGGAGGGCTCGCCCGCCCGGGCGGGGGCGCGGGGACCCGCTGGCCGCCACCCGCGGCATGGCACTGGGCACCCTGGCATCCCGCGGCACCGGTTTCATCCGCACCCTGGTCATCGCGGCCGCCATCGGCACGACGGTCGGGGACGCCTACAACATCGCCAACACGATCCCCAACATCATCTACGAGCTCCTGCTGGGCGGCGTGTTGACCAGCGTGGTGGTCCCGCTGATCGTGTCCGCCGCCAAGCGGGACGGCGACCGGGGGGAGGCGTACGCCCAGCGCCTTCTGACCCTGGTTGTGGTGGGCCTGGCGGCGGCGAGCGTCCTGGGCGTGGCCTTCGCCCCCCTGATCAGCCGGGCCTACTTCGGCAGCGGTCCGGAGGTCGCCCGGCGAGTGGCCCTCGCCACAGTGTTCGCCCGCTTCCTGCTCCCCCAGATCCTCTTTTACGGGGTGGGAGCCCTCCTCGGGGCGATCCTCAACGTGCGGGGGAGCTTCGCCCCCCCGATGTGGGCACCGGTCCTCAACAACATCGTGGTGATCCTCACCGGGGGGCTTTTCATCGCGGTGACGAGCGTGGCCGGGGTGCAGGCGGGCCGGCTCACCGCAGGGCAGGAGTTCCTGCTGGCCGGCGGCACAACCCTGGGCATCGTGGCGCAGACCGTGGCCCTCCTGCCCGCCCTGCGGCAGGTACGGTTCCGGATCCGGCTGCGCTGGGACCTGCGCGGGGTGGGGCTCGCCCAGGCCGGCCGGCTCGCCGGGTGGGTCTTCGTCTACGTGCTGGCGAACCAGGCGGCCTACCTGGGCATCACCCGGCTGGCGGCGCACAGCAGCTACGGCGGGGCGGGCGGTGGCGTCTACAGCATCTACACCTACGCCTTCATCCTGGCGCTCCTGCCCCACTCGGTGGTGGCGGTGTCGGTGATCACGGCCCTCCTGCCCCGGATGAGCGCCAGCGCCGCCGAGGGCCGCCACCAGGCCGTGGCCGACGACCTGGCCCACGGCATCAAACTCTCCGCCGTCGTCCTGGTGCCGGCTGCACTGGCCTCGATCGCCCTCGGCCCCCTCATCGGCACCGTCCTGTTCGCCCACCACGCCAACAGCCTCTCGACCGGCCGGCTCATCGGCGCCACGCTGGCCGGGTACGCGGTCAGCCTCGTCCCGTTCTCGGCGTTCCAGCTCCAACTGCGGGCGTTCTACGCCCTGCACGACACCCGCACCCCGGCACTGGTCAACATCGCCCTGGCGGCCATCAACTTGGCGGTGGACGGCGTCCTGTTCCTCGCCCTGCCCCCTCGGGAGCAGGTGGTGGGGCTGGCCCTCGGGTACTCCGCCTCCTACATCGCCGGCTATGCCTGGTTCTCGGTCGTGCTCCGCCGCCGGCTGGGCCGCCGCCCGCAGGCCCGGGTGGGGCGCACCCTGGTCCGGCTGACCCTGGCCGCCGGGGTGGCGGCGGTTCCCGCCTACCTGCTGGCGAGAATGGTCACCACCGTGATGGGCCTCGGGATCATGGGATCCCTGCTGGGCATCGGCGCCGGGCTGGCGGTCGGGACGCCCGCCTACCTGGCGGTCGTCGAGCGCATGCGCATCCCCGAGCTCGCCGAAGTGAGCGATCTGGCCCGGGCGCGGTGGCGGCCCTAATCGGCGGGTTCACCAGTTGCCTTGAGGCCTGAGCGTCCGATGAAGGAACTTTAACGGGAGATGTGGGGTCCGAACGGGATAACTTGGCCAACGAGCCACATCGCGGTTCATGTCCTGCTTTCGGACCGGTATGGCGGTGTGAGATGGTTGGGTCCGACGTGCTGGGCCGAGTCCGGCTAGGGTCACCGACGCATCGCCGGGGGGCAGCGTGCTGGTAGAGGCTGTACGAAGCAAACGAAACATCCGTCCGGGGGCAACGCCCCCATCCCCCGCGTCACCGTGGACACCGGTCGCGCGCGGGCTGTCCGTATCAGCCATCTGAGTCATGGGTCTGTATTCAACGGTCTGATCTACAGGGAGGGGTCGATCCAATGGGGCGTCACCGCATCGAGGGGGGAACCGTGAGGAGAAAAGCACTCGGCATCCTGCTGCCCGTCTGCGTCATCGCCGGTGCCGTGGTGGGTGGTGGCCTCTTCATGGCGACCGCGGGCGCGGCCCAGCCCACGCCGACGTTCCACCAGTGCCCGAGCGTGGGCTTCGACACCGGGTGCCAGATCCTCATCTGGATCGACGCCACCGGCACCGTCCACTTCCTCACCGATCCCGCCCAGCCCACCTTCAACGGTAGCGAGGACACGCTGATCGGGGTCCAGAACGACTCGAACTCGACCCTCGGAGCCATCACGCTGCAGGGTACCGGGACCGACTCCCAAGGCAACGCGGTGGGCGACTTCGCCTTCGACCAGGACGGCGTGTGCTCCGGCGACAACGAGTCGGGCAACTCCGGCTTCGTGGCGCCCCCGGCGGACTGCCCCTACGACCCGTCGGGCTACGCCGGGCCGAACAACACCTTCACGAACATCACCACCGTGACGACGACTGCAGATCAGGGCACCGTGCAGTTCAAGGTCGCCATCATCCCGGGGGGCAGCACCTACTTCTCGCTCGAGGGCAACATCAACACCGCCAACCTCCACGTCATCAAGGCCTCCCCCACCCTGACCACCAGCACGCCTTCCACGGCGGCTTTCGGCTCCACCCTGGGTGACACGGCCACGCTGAGCGGGGCCACCACCCCCACCGGCAGCGTGGTCTTCTCGCTCTACGGCCCCAATGACCCGCACTGCACCGGCGCCACCGCCTACACCAACACCGTGCCGGTCGGCAACGGCACCAACCTCGCCTCGGGAAACACCGGCACCAACCTGGCGCCGGGGCTCTACGAATGGGTCGCCACCTACGCCGGTGACGTGAACAACAACCAGGCCACCAGCGGGTGCGGCAACGAGCCGGTCACCGTCGGGCAGGCGACCCCGACGCTGTCCACCAACGCCACGGTCAGCGTCACGGCCGGCAGCGCCATCTCGGACGCCGCCGTGCTGGGCGGCGGCTCGTCGCCGACCGGCGCCATCACGTTCGCCGCCTTCGGCCCGAACAACAACTCCTGCACCGGCACGGCCGCCTACACCTCGGTCTCGGTGACCGTCACCGGCGACAACACCTACCACTCGTCGCCCGCCTTCGTCCCCACCGCCCCCGGCACCTACCAGTGGGTGGCGACGTACAGCGGCGACGTCACCAACACGATGGTCACCGACCCGTGCGGCTCGGCCAACGAGTCCAGCATGGTGATGATGGCGGCCCTCGCCAACCCGACCGTCACCACGACGGCCCATGGCGCCGGAGCCATCGGCGGGACGATCAGCGACACCGCCTACCTTGCGGGGGGCAACAACCCGACCGGCTCGATCTCCTTCAAGGTCTACGGCCCGGGCGACACCTCGTGCAGCACTTCGCTGGCCACCCTGGCGGCGACCGTCAACGGCAACGGGACCTACCAGTCGGGCCCCTACTCGCCCACGGCCGTTGGTACCTACCGCTTCGTCGCCACCTACGCCGGCGACAACGCCAACAACCCGGCGCATACCGGGTGCTCTGACCGGGGCGAAGCGGTGACGATCATCAAGGCTCACCCCAGCCTCACGACCACGGCGTCGCTCAACGGCACCAGCACCACCGACGTGGGCCACCTCACCGGAGGGTTCAACCCCACCGGCATGATCCACTTCAAGCTCTACGGGCCCAACCCGACCACCTGCACCCAGTCGATGGGCGGTTCGGACAACACCGTGAGCGGCAACGGCAACTACACCTCGTCGCCGGTCAGCGTGACGGCCCCGGGCACCTACACCTGGACCGCCACCTACAGCGGGGACAACAACAACGACGCCACCACGGTCACCGGGTGCGGCACTGACCCGAATGAGACGGTCAACCTCAACAAGGCCCGGGTCACCATCACCACCCAGGCGTCGAAGAGCGTCGCCGTGGGGGACAACATCCACGACACCGCAACCATCTCCGGCGGCAACAACCCGGGCGGCACGCTGCAGTTCGCTCTCTACGGTCCGGGCGACACCAACTGCAGCCAGGCTCCCTACTACACGCCGCAGCCCGTGCCCGTGAACGGCGACGGCAGCAACTACTCCTCGGGCGACTACACCGCAGCGGTCGGTGGCACGTACCGCTGGGTGGTCACCTACAGCGGCGACGGCGCCAACCTGCCGGCGATCAGCCCGTGCAACGCCCCCAACGAGTCCGTGGTGGTGGTGCCGACGATCATGACCGGGCGCTCCTACGCACTGCAGGCGCAGGTCAACCTGCTGGGCATCCTCGGCGTGGACATCCCCCCGGTGGCCGACACCGGCCACATCGAGACGCCCGACGCCTCCCAGACCGCACCGTGCACCGTGGTCACTACCGGCCTCATCCAGGCCAGCGTGCTCTGCGGCAGCGTGGTGACCTCCACCCGGCCCGAGGACCACTCGGTGGCACAGGCCCACGTGGCGAACGTGACCATCCACCTGGGTCAGATCGTCAACATCCTCAACCTGGGTGACATCACCGCCGACGTGATCGACACCACGTCGACCACCAGCTGCGACGGCTCCCATGGCGAGATGACCGTCGCCAACCTGCGCATCGGCGGCGTCCTGCACGCCCTGGTGACCGTGGCGCCGAACACCGGCATCGAGATCGAGCCGGGCATCGAGCTGGAGCTGAACGAGCAGAACCCGGTGCCCGGCGGCCTGCAGGTCAACGGTTTGCACCTGTCGATCGACCTGCTGGGTATCAGGGCCGATGTGGTCATCGCCTCCGCCACGAGCGACATCCACAACTGCCCGTAGGCACCACCGTGTAGGCAGTCCGAGGGCCGCCCTTCCGGGGGCGGCCCTCCGGTTTTGTGGGGCCTCTTCCCCTTCCGGCTCCACTGTCTTTCCCCTGCGGTAGCGTGCGGTATGGACGAGGTTGAGCGCCGCCACCTGGAGCGCACCCTGGCTGGCGCCGAGGCCGCCCTGGTGCGCTTCGGGACGGTCACCCAGCACAAATCCCGTTGGCGGATAGCCGCCACCCTGTGCACCAAGGGGGTGACTCTCGTGCAGCTGGGCCGCTACGAGGAGGGCCTGGCGGTGTGCTCGGAGGTGCTGGCCCGCTACGGGACCGCCGACGAGGCGCCTACCCGGGCGTTGCTGGCCGGGGCCCTGCGCTACCGGCGTGCCGCCCTGGCCGGACTCGGGCGCACCGAGGACGAGGTGGCGGCGTGCGACGAGACCGTCGCCCGCTTCGGCGAAGCAACGGACCCGATCCTGCGCGACCAGGCGGCCGCCGCCCTGGTGGACAAGGGTGACCTGCTGGCCGCTGCCGGCCAGGAGGCCGGTGCGGCGACCGCCTGGCGGCAGGCCCTCCAGCGCTACAGATCGGCAGGCGACGCCACCCCCGAGCTGGGCCCCGCGCTCGAGCATGCCCGGCGCCGGTTGGCTGCGCTGCCGGTGGACCTGCGCCCGTGCCGTCCCGACGACGAGGAGGCGGCGGCCGCGCTCATCATCCGGGCATTCGAGGAGTTCCGGCCCGAGATCAGCCAGCAGTTCTGGGAGCGGTTCGTCGCCGGGGCACACCAGCAGGCCACCCGGCCGCGGGGCACCGAGCTCGTCGTCGCCGAGCAGGCGGGGACGCTGCTCGGTGCGGTGACCTACTGCCCGGCGGGGGGCAGGTACGGCGGGGCGTCCTGGCCCGCCGTGTGGAGCGCCATCCGGCTGCTGGGCGTCGACCCCAGCGCCCGCGGGCTGGGCGTGGGGCGGCTCCTGGCGGCCTGGTGCGTGGCCCGGGCCCGGGAGCTGGGCGATGAGGCGATCGGCCTGCACACCTCCGGGTTCATGATTCCCGCCCGGCGGATCTACGAGGCCCTAGGCTTCGAGCGCTGGCCCGACCTGGACGTCACCCCGGAGGGTGCCCCCCCGGCGCTCGCCTACCGCCTGCTGCTGGCCTGACCGCACCGGCTCCGCAGGTTACGTGCGAGATTCGCCGCCATTTTGGCGGTCAAACTCGCAGGAAACGCTCGGGTCCCCGGGCTAGGGCCTACCTCGATCGGGGCGGCGCTCTGCGCCCCAAACCCGACCTGCGCCGGAAACCCGGACACTCCGTATACTTCGCCGCCGAGCGACCGGGATGCTCGGGGAGGAGGGTCCGCGGTGCCGGGACGGCAATCGAGCCCCGAGCTCATCGGGCGGACCGGCGAGCTCGGGCAGTTGGTGCGTGCCCTGGAGCGGGCGTCATCGGGGGCCGGCACCAGTGTCCTGCTGACCGGCGAGTCCGGGGTGGGCAAGACCCGGCTCCTCACCGAGTTCGTCGGCCAGGTGCGTGACCGGGCGACAGTCCTGGCGGGCGCCTGCCTGGATATCGCCGACGGGCCGCCCCCCTACTGGCCCGTCCTGGACGCGCTGGGCACCCTTCCCGAGGCCGTCGGCCTCCCCGGCATCCCGGGTACGGGCGCCCCCGATGTCTCCGTCGATGCCGGGTCCGCGCTGGATGCCGCCGGGCTGCAGCGGGCGCAGGAGCAGCGCTTCGCCCTCCTGCTCGAGGCCCTGCGGGCCGCCGCCCGGCGCCGCCCCGTGGTGCTGGTGATCGAGGACCTGCACTGGTCCGACCGGTCGACCCGGGACCTGCTCACATACCTGGGCGGCCACCTCCCGGGCACCGCGGTGCTCCTGATCCTCAGCTACCGGTCGGACGCGGTGGCCGCCGACCGGAGCCTGGTGACCTGGCTGGGGGAACGGCTGCGCGCCGGCACGGAGTTCATCGATCTTCCCCGCCTGACCCGGCCGGAGGTGACCGCCCAGCTGACCAGCATCCTCGGGGGGCCGCCCAAGCCGGAGATCGCCGACGCAGTCTGGATGGGCTCGGAGGGCAACGCCTTCTTCGCCGAGGAGATCCTGGCCGCCCTGGTCTCGGGCCGCTCCGAGATCCCGGCCACACTGCGCCAGGTGCTCTCCGGCCGCCTCGCCCTGCTGAGCGGCCCGGCGGCGCAGGCACTCGCGATGGTGAGCGCGGCGGGGTCGCCGGTCCGCCACGACCTGCTGGCCGCCATCGGCCTGATGAGCGAGGCCGACCTCCTCAAGGCGACCCGGGAGGCGGTGGAGCACCAGGTCCTCCTGGTGGACAGCCGCACCGGGGGCTACAGCTTCCGCCACGCCCTCCTGCGCGACTCGGTCGACGAGCAGCTGCTCCCGGCGGAGCGCACCACCCTCCACCGGCTGTGCGCCCAGGCGCTGGAGGCCGATCCGCAGCGCGCAGTGGGCTCAGCCCGGGCGGCCATTGCCGCCCACTGGTTCGCCGCCGGGGATCCGGAACGGGCGGTCCCCGCCCTCCTGGAGGCGGCCGCCGAAGCGGAGGCCGGCTCCGGCTTCGCCGAGGCCTGCCTGCTGCTGGAGCGGGCCCTCGGCCTCTGGGACCGGGCGCCGCGGGCCACGGGTGGGCTGGACCACGCCCAGGTGCTGCTGCAGGCGGCCGAGCTGGCCAACCTGGCCGGCGACCACGACCGCGCCGTCCAGCTGGCGGAGCGAGCGATCGACGTGCTGGGCCCCGACCAGCCCTCCGCCCGCTCGGCGGGTGCGTGGGAGCGCCTCGGGCGGTTCCAGTGGGACGCCGGCGCCAGCGAGGACGCCCTGGCCGCCTACCGGCGGGCGGCGGAGCTGACCGCCGCCGACCGGGAGAGCCCGGTCGGCGCCCGGGTGCTGGGTGCCCAGGCGAGCGCCCTCATGCTGGCCGGGCGCTACCAGGAGTCCCAGCCCGCTGCCGAGGAGGCCCTGGCCCTGGCCCGCCGCCTGGGGCTGCGCCGGGAGGAGGGCGAGGTGCTGGCCGTGCTGGGATTCGACCTCGCCTACCTGGGCAACCCGGCGGGCACGTCGCTCCTGCACGACGCCCGGGCGATCGCCGAGGCCGACGGGGACGCGGACGCCATCGCCCGTTCCTTCATCCACCTCGCCCGGCTGCTGTCCGAGCCGCTCAGCCTGTTCGACGAGGCGATCAGCGTCGCCGACGAGGGCATTGCCCGGGCGCGCGACCTCGGCCTGGAGCGGTTCCACGGCGCCGCCCTGCAGGCGCTGGCGGTCAACACCCTCTTCCGGGTCGGGCGCTGGGGGGAGGCGGGCCAGCGCCTCCAGGAGGCCTTCGACCGCAACCCGGAAGGGGCCGCAGCGCTCGACCTGGCGCTGGCCCGGGCCAAGATCTCCATGGCCACCGGCGACTTCGCCGGGGCTGCCGCCGACCTCCGGGCGGTGGCCGCAGGCTCGACCCGGGCGGTGGACCCCCGGTTTCTCGCCCCGGTCCTCACGCTCGAGGCCGGCCTCGCCCTGTTCGAAGGGCGCCTGGACGACGCCCGCCAGGCGGTGGCCGAGGGCATGGCCCGGCTCAGCGCCAGCCAGGAGGTGTGGTTCGCCGGGCCGCTGGTGTGGCACGGGCTCCGGGCGGAGGCCGACCGGGCGCAGCAGGCCCGGGTGCACCGCGCCACCGGCGAGCTGGAGGGTGCCCGGGCGACCGGGCGGGACCTGCTGGAGCGGCTGGGCCGCCTGGCGGCCACCCTCGATCCCGCCGCCCAGACTGTCCACCGCACCGTGGCTGCCTACCAGCTCATGTCCGAGGCGGAGTGGACCCGACTGGAGGGGCGCAGCTCGCCCGACCTGTGGGTCGAGGCGGCGGCCACCTGGGTGGCCCTGGAGCAGCCGTACCCGGCGACCTACGCCGGCTGGCGGCTCGCCGAGGCGTACCTTGCCACCCAGGCCCGCTCGGCGGCCGCAGCCCAGGCGGTGCGGGAGGCCCATGCCCAGGCGGTCGGCCTGGGCGCCGAACCGCTCCGGCGGGAGGTGGAGGCTCTGGCGGCCCGGGCGGGCATCAAGCTGGCCTCCCCCGCGGGCGGAACGCCGCCCGCCCAGAGCATGCCCCCGGCCCGCTCGGATCCCGCAGCCGGATCCCTGGCCCCCCTCACCCCGCGGGAGGTCGAGGTGCTCCGCCTGGTCGCCCGGGCGCACACCAACCGCGAGATCGCCGACCTGCTGTTCATCTCGGTGAAGACCGCCGGGGTCCACGTCTCCCACATCCTCGAGAAGCTGGGGCTGCGCAGCCGGGTGGAGGCCAGCGCCTACGCCCAGCGGGCGGGCCTGCTGGACGACCCGGGCGCCTGAGCCTCACGCCGAAGTAAGGCGTCCCGGCACCGAGAAATACGGCGTTCTCCCGATGTGGCGAGCCCCCCTGCGCTGCGATCCTCATGCATGCCGGATCGATGTTCGATCGAGCCCACATCGAGCCCCACGTGGGGGCCGGATCGTCGAAGAGGGGGGAACGGAAGATGGCACCTCAGCAACTGGTTGGAGCGGTCTTTCCCGCCCCCTCGCCGTACAGCGCCCCGCCCGTCGCCGCGCTGGCCGACGCCATCGGCCGCCTGGAGCAGATCGAGGCCTACGCCGAGACCCACGAGCCCCGGGGCCAGCACGACGGCCTGGCCTGCTTCAGCTCTGTGCTGCACGCGGTGCTCTGCCGGGTGTGGGAGGGCGTGCACATCGGCACCTTCGACCACCCCGAGTTCCTGGCCCAGCTCAGTGTCGTCCTCGCCAACCGGTACTTAGGGGCGCTCCAGGCGAATGTGGTCGCCGCCTCGGCGGTACCTGACGCCTGGTCGGCGCTCTTTGAACGCCGGTCCGACGCCCACGTCACCCAGCTCCAGTTCGCCGCCGCCGGCGTCAACGCCCAGGTCAACTTCGACCTGCCCCTGGCGGTCGTCGACACCTGCGCCCGGCTGGGCTGCTCGCCCGGCTCGGCCCCCGTCCTGGCCGCCTGCCACGAGCTCACCCGGATCTATGCCGAGGAGATGCGGGCCACCAGGACCCGGTTCGAGCACCGCTGGGAGCGCCTCATCGAGCCCGCGGTCCTGGCCCGGGTGACCGCCAAGATCAACGACTGGACGGTCATCGCCGACCGGGCAATCGCTTGCGAGGCCGCCCAGCGGCTGTGGGAGCTGCGCTCGCAGCGCCAGGCCGAGCGGGCGTTCGTCGACCGGTTGGACACCATCGCCGCCGGCCTGAGCCGGGGCGTGCTCATCCCCGTCCTCTAGGCCTTACCTGGGCCTCACCCGACTAGCCCTGACCCAACCCTTCGCCCCGACAAGGAGACCCGCGATGCCCGAGACCCCGGTGGTGTTCCTGGTGACCGACACCGACGTGCTGATGCAGGAGGAGGCCACCAAACTGTGGCGGTCGGTGGGCTCACCTGGTGTCCCGGACCGAGCGGGTGCCGGGGACGTCATCTCCCTGGCTGCCACGCAGCTGCGCGGCCTGCGCCGCGACCAGGCCCGCCGCGTGCACCCCGCGGGGTCCGCCCACCGGAGCGCCGACCGGGCCACCGACGGTCTCCGGCTGGAGATCTATAACCCGCTGACCAGCACCTGGGCTGCGGTCCCGCCGGCAGCCGGGCGGGCCCGGGTGGGCGACGCGTTGTGCTCCCGGCTTCCCGACGGCCGGGTGCTCATCGCCCAGGCTGGGCGGGCGTCCTCGGGGCCGTGTGCGGTGTACGACCCGACAACCGGTCAGTGGTCGACTGCGCCGGGACGGGAGCCGGCTGGACCGCGCCGGAGGGGCAGCGCCGGCCCGTCGGTGATCGCGGTGCGGCGCAGCGAGTAGTCGGGTCTGGGCGTGACGAGGTGCAGGTCCCGGCCGGGGGGGCCGGGGGTCAGTAGGTGGGACGGCGGCGGGTGCGCGGGGGGTCCCCGTCTGCGGGGGGCCTCTGCCAGGGAGCGAAGCGCCCGGTGTTCGGCTGCTGGGGGGCGGCCGGGGCGGCCGGCCCGGACTCCCGGGGTGCACCGCCGCCGCCGACCCGCCTACGGCCCGGGTTCGCCAGGTCACCGCCGGTCTGCGCCATGGGGAACGGGTTGACCGCCGGCCGGGTGGGCTGGGCAGCCGGGGGGGTCCACTGGGTGCCGGCCCCGGTGGCGGTGTCCCGGCGGACCATGCTGCCCAGGGAGCCCGCCGACCCCCGTTGCGCGGCCGTGGGCCCACTCGGGGAGACGGGGCGGGCGCCCGGGTTGTTCCGGGCCAGCTGGCCCTGCAGGCCGGTCAGCCCGTCGGCCACCTTCCGTACCCGCTTGCCCAGGGCCTTGAGCTCCTCGGTGGACATGCGCTCCATCCAGGAGTCGTCCGGCCGCGCGGCCAGGCGCTTCAGTTCCTCGACCTGAGCCAGCAGGCGGTCCATGTCACTCATGCGAAAAAGCCTAACATCTCGCGGTTCATACCCGGCTTCTACCCCGGTTCCTACCCCGGTGCTTTCCTCGAGGTCCGCCGGAGTCGGGATGGACGGGGGCTGCCCGACCCCGGATGTGGCGCAGTGTAGGCACGCGGTGCGTCACCGGGCGGCGCTCGCCGGCGCGCCGGCCTCCGCCAGGGCCGACCGGAGGGCCGCAATCCGGCCGGGTGCCACCCAGTACCAGACCCAGCTTCCCCGCTTCTCCCGCTCCACCAGCCCGGCCTCGTAGAGGACCTTCAGATGGTGGCTCACCGTCGGCTGGGAGCGCCCGAGGGGCTCGACCAGGGCGCAGGCGCACACCTCACCCTCGGGCTGGGCCGCGATCAAGCTGAACAGCCGCAGGCGGGCGGGGTCGGCGAGGGCGGCAAAGCCCCGGGCCAGCCCGGCGGCGTCCGCCTCCTGGAGCGGTGCGGCGAGGATCGAGCAGCAGCCCTCGGCGGACGCGCCCGGGTCGCCGATGACCGGTAGGTGCTTGGCCATGGATTCATATTGACACTGCTCGATGGCCGTGGCAACATCCATATCGACATCGGTGGGAACTATAAAGTTGACGCATGTACTTGTTCCATGTTAATATACACCCATGGGAAAGACAAATCGCAACGACCCGGTACGAGCGAAGTCATCTGAGTCCACGACTTCACTCATGGAATTCGACCGCCAGTTCCCCGACGATGCTGCCTGCCTCGACTGGCTGGTCGGCTACCTCTATCCGGTCGGGGTGCACTGCCCCACGTGCGAGAAGGTCACCAAGCATCACCGGGTGAAGACCCGCACCTGCTTTGCCTGCCAGTTCTGCGGGCACCAGGAGTACCCGATGAAGGGGACGATCTTCGAGGGCTCCTCCACATCCCTCAGGCTGTGGTTCTACGGGATCTACCTGATGGCAAGCACTCGTGGTGGGATCTCCGCCAAGCAACTTGAGCGCGAGCTCGGGGTGTCCTACCCGACCGCGTGGCGAATGTTCAACAAGATCCGCTCGCTGATGGGTCAGGACGCCGATGCCCCCATGGAGGGGACCATCGAGATGGACGAGGCCTACATCGGTGGCAAGCCACGGCTGGGCGACGTGCGCAACAGGCAGGACGCACGCATGTGGGCCGAGAAGAAAGCCAAGGTCTTCGGCATGGTCCAGCGGCAGGGGCAGATCGCGGCGCACGTCGTTCCGAGCACTCGCTCGGCAACGGTCATGGAGCATGTCGAGGCGCGGGTGCTTCCCGGCTCGCTGGTCTACACCGACGAGTCCCCGATCTACACCCGTGCGGTGCCTGCGGCTGGGTACGAGCACCGCCGGGTGCATCACGCGGCCAAGGTCTACGTGGACGGGGACGTGCACACCCAGACCATCGAGGGCTTCTGGGCTCTGTTCAAGGGGGGCCTGACCGGCGTCTACCACTCGGTATCTGAGAAGTACCTCCAGGACTACGTTGACGAGTACGTGTTCCGGTACAACCACCGGAGGGTCAACGTGTTTGAGGCGATTCTTTCCCGGATAGAGAAGGCTCCTGACGCCCCCCCTGGGCCGCCTGCTTGAGCAGGGACTCGAACTCCTCCTTGGTCGGCACGGGGATCTCCAGACCCTTGTCCGTGGTCTGTGAGGGCTCGTCTGGCCTCGTGAGCTTTCGACTTCGTGGCATGGTGCCTCCAGTTTAGTCATGGCACGACTCGGGAGCGTTGATGGGAAGATCGAATGGGCCGAACAGCACTTGGGTGATCTTGAAGCCCAGATCAGGGACTTCCATGGGCGCAAGCCCTATGAAGTCGTCACCCAGCAGCACCCCCAGCAATCGGACCAGAGCCAGATGGTCCTGCGGATCCGCGAGGAGATCCCTGACGCCATTGCTCTTCGAGCCGGAGACATTGCCCACAACCTGCGGTCCGCCCTCGACCACCTTGGATGCCTCGCTGTCAAACGTAACAGCGGGGCCGTTACCAGCGACACCGCGTTTCCTATCCGCCGCCGAGAGGGTACGCCGACGGCCAATGAAACGAAATCCCTCGTGTATAGCAAAGTAAAAGGTGCCTCGGCTGCCGTCATCCAAGAAATGCTCCGCCTGCAGCCATACGAGGAAGGGAACGACGAGAGCCTCTGGGCTCTTAACTACCTCGATATCGTCGACAAGCACCGCATCCTGATCGCTGGCCTTGCAACCCATGAAAGCGTAAACATTGATTTCGGCGCACGGATGCAAGAAACCCTCCGAGGTATCCCCGAGTTTGCTGACTGGCAGGTTCCCAAATTGGTTCTTGGGCTCCGACCGGCTGAGCGCTTTCCGCTCCACGAGGGCTATGTGCTCTATGAAGCTCCCACCGAAGAGGTAGCGAAAGGCAATCCGAGTTTCACGTTTGACATAGCGCTCGGCGAGCCGCAGATCCTTGAAGGAAAGCCCATGCTTCCAGTGCTCACGGACTTGGCGCAAGCGGTCAGAGCCACCGTCGACTTGTTCCGACCGCTTCTGTATTGACCGCTCAGAGGCAGGGTTCATGCCTGCCTCTTGCGCGCGCTGGCCCGGGTTAGGATATCGTTAGTCATCGATATCCTGCCGTACATGTAGGAACTTGATAGTTCCCACATCGGTCGATGCGAGGAGGGACATGCCAACGAGTCGCCAGATCGGCATTGGGCAGCCCCACGCAGGCTCGCCGCTCGCCAGCCGCCTGCTCGCCGAGTTCATCGGCACCGCGCTACTGGTGGCAGCCGTGGTCGGTTCGGGCATCGCCGCCTCGCACCTCTCCCCAGGCGACGTCGGCCTGCAGCTCTTCGAGAACGCGGCGGCCACGGCAGCCGCCCTCGTGGCCATCATCCTGGCGCTGGGCCCGGTCTCCGGGGCGCACCTGAACCCGGTGGTCACCCTGGCCGACCGCTACTTCGGCGGCATCAGCTCCCGGGACGCCGGGGGCTACATCGCTGCCCAGCTCGCCGGTGGCGCGATGGGGTCGGTGGTGGCCAACCTCATGTTCTCGCTGCCGGCAGTCGAGGTGTCGACGAAAGCCCGCAGTTCCGGTGGCCTGTGGTTCGCCGAGGTGGTGGCCACCTTCGGGCTGGTGCTGGTCATCTTCGGGGTGGTGCGCTCCGGGCGGTCGACCGCCGCCCCGTTCGCCGTGGGCGCCTACATCGGCGGGGCCTACTTCTTCACCGCCTCCACCAGCTTCGCCAACCCGGCGGTGACCGTCGCCCGGACCCTGTCCGACACCTTCGCCGGGATCCGCCCCTCGTCCGCTCCCGGGTTCATCGTCGCCCAGCTGATCGGCGCCGCCCTGGCGGTGGTCAGCGTCCGGGTCCTGTACCCGGCCATGGGGCGCAGCGCCGGCGACGTCATCCTCCCGCACGCCGCCGCCGGCGGGGGCCGGGGCTGAACCGTCGGCCCCGGCGACCATCCGCAGCCAACCAGGAAAGGAGCAGGCCAGTGAGCGACACCCCGGAGGTGCTGTTCGTGTGCGTCCACAACGGCGGGCGCTCCCAGATCGCGGCGGGCTTCCTGCAGCACTACGCCGGCGACCGGGTGCGCGTCCGTTCCGGGGGCTCCGCCCCTGAGGATCAGGTCAACCCCCTGGTGGTGGCCGCCATGGCGGAGGCCGGGATCGACATCTCCGCCGAGGTGCCGAAGAAGGTGACCGACGCGGCGGTGGAGGCGGCCGACGTGGTGGTCACCATGGGCTGCGGCGATGCCTGCCCCTTCATCCCCGGCAAACGCTACGAGGACTGGGATCTCAGCGACCCGTCCGGCACGACCATCGAGGAGATTCGCCCCATCCGCGACGACATTGAGTGCCGGGTTATCGCCCTGCTCGACGAACTGGTCGGGGCGCAGACCGGGGAAGGAGCCATCAGCAATGGATGACCGCACTGTGCGGGAGGCAGTCCGAACCCGCTACGCAGAACTCGCCGTGCTGGCCTCCACGCAGGCGGTGAGCTGCTGCGGGGAGGGTGAGGCCTGCTTCGGCACCGCCGGCTACTCCGGCGCCGAGCTGGCCGACCTCCCGGAGGCCGCCGCCCTGGCCTCCCTGGGCTGCGGCAACCCCACCGCCGTGGCCGAGCTGGGCGAGGGCGAGGTGGTCCTGGACCTGGGGTCGGGCGGAGGCATCGACGTCATCCTCTCTGCCCGCCGGGTCGGGCCGGCCGGCAGGGCCTACGGGCTCGACATGACCGACGAGATGCTGGCCCTGGCCCGGGCCAACGCCGCCGAGGCGGGGATCGCCAACGTAGAGTTCCTGAAGGGTCACATCGAGGCCATACCGCTGCCCGACGCCAGCGTGGATGTGGTGATCTCCAACTGCGTCATCAACCTGTCCCCGGACAAGGGCGCCGTGCTGGCCGAGGTGGCCCGGGTGCTGCGCCCCGGGGGCCGCTTCGCCGTCAGCGACGTCATCGCCGATCCCGACCTCGACGAGGCCACCCGGGCGGACATGGCGGCCTGGACCGGCTGCATCGCCGGCGCCCTCACCGCCGACTCCTACCGGGGGCTCCTGGCGGCGGCCGGCCTGGGCGACGTGGAGATCCGGGAGACCCACCGGGTCCACCCGCAGGCGGGCTCGGCCGTCATCCGGGCGCGCAAGCCGGGCGGCGGCCTCCCCGCCCCGCCCGCTACCGGGCGGGCATAAAGCGCAGGCCGCTCCACACATCGTCCACCGAGATGGCCGACACCACCTGCCAGCCCCGGCGGGTCAACCCCTCCCAGCCCCGGTCCCGGGTGAGGTCGGTGGCCACCTTGGCGCTCTGCTTGGGGTAGCAGCACCACAGCACGCCGTTCGGCACCAGGGCGGCGAGGGCCTCGTCCACGTGGCCGGCCAGGCCCGCCTGGTCGGGGCAGAAGAACTGCACCACATCCGCCGGGCCGGCGGGGACGACCTCCGCGCCCTCGGGCAGGCTGCCCAGCCGGTCGGCGTAGCCCAGCGGCGGGTGGACCAGCAGGAGGCTCCCGCCCGGTTTGAGCAGCAGCTTCTCGGGCAGCGTCTTGCTCATCGGCCCGAGGTCAGCCTCGGTCAGCCTGGGTCCGATGGCGGCCCAGCCGTCGGAGCCGGCCGCACCTTTTCCAGGACGTAGTTCCCGATCACCAGGGCGTCCAGGCCGGTGGAGAAGTAGGTGCGCACGGCCTCGCCGGGCGAGCTCACGATGGGTTCGCCCTGGTCATTGAACGAGGTGTTCAGCACCATAGGGACCCCGGTGCGCCGGTGGAACGACTCGATGAGCCGGCGGAACAGCGGGTTGGCGGACTCGGTGACGGTCTGCAGGCGGCCGGTGCCGTCCACATGGGTGATGGCGGGCACCTCCTTCTGGCGTTCCGGACGGACCGGCAGGCAGAGCAGCATGAACGGCGAGGGCGCCACGGGCTCGAACCACTGGGGCGCCTCCTCGGCCAGCACCGAGGGCGCGAACGGCCGGAAGGGCTCCCGGTGTTTCACCTCGGCGTTGATGGTGTCCTTCATGTGGTCCGGCCGGGGGTCGGCCAGGATCGACCGGTTCCCCAAGGCCCGGGGCCCCACCTCGGCCCGCCCCTGGAACCATCCGGTGATCCGGCCCCGAGCCAGCAGCTCGGCGGCGGCGTCGGCCGGGTCCGCCACCTCCCGGTAGGTCAGCTTGCGTTCGTCCAGCGCCCGGCGGATCTGGGCGTCGGTGAAGGCCGGCCCCAGGTAGGCGTGCTCCATCTGCCAGTCCCGGGGCTTGCCGGTGTCGTGGTGCCAGGCGGCGAGCGCGCCCCCGATCGCATTGCCCGCATCGCCGCACGGCGCCGGGATAAAGACCTCGTCGAAGGGGCCGTCCACCAGTAGCCGGGCGTTCATCACCGAGTTCAGGGCCACGCCCCCAGCCAGGCACAGGGATTTGGTGCCGCCCGACTCCCGGTAGGCCCAGCGGGCCAGATGCAGGGCCACCTCCTCGGTGACCGCCTGCACCCCGTAGGCCACATCCTCGTGGTGGGCGGTCAGCGGCTCCCCCGGCGGGCGGGGCGGGCCGAAGCGCGTGAGGAACCGGGGCGAGACCCAGCCCCGCTCGGTGTGCCAGCCCGCCCAGGACAAGTCGATGCGGAAGTCGCCGCCGTCCAGGAGGCGCACCATCGAGCGGAAGTCGTCCAGGTAGGTGGGCCGCCCGAACGACGCCAGGCCCATGGTCTTGCCTTCGTCGTAGTTGGGCTTGAACCCGAGCCACCAGGTGACCGCCGAGTACAGCTCACCCAGGGAGTGGGGGTGGCGCACCTGGTGGATGGTGCGCATGCTCGTGCCCTCGCACAGGAAGGCGGCGGTGGACAGGTAGTCACCGCCCCGGTCGATGCTGAGCGTGACCGCCCGGTCGTAGGGCGAGGTCAGGAACGCCGCCGCCCCGTGGGTGTCATGGTGGCCGAGGAACCGGATCTCCTTGTGGAAGCCGTGCCGCCGGCGAAAGTCCCGCGCCTTCCAGACGTGGCGGCCGTCCACGTAGGTCTGCTTGGCCCAGTGCTTGGCCGAGCGGGGCAGGTGGGGCAGGATGTCGAAGGCCATCCCCCGGGCGTAGTCGAGGGCGGGGCGGTAGTCGAAGGTGACGACGTCGATGTCCGCCATCTCGAGGCCGCCGGTTTCCAGGCACCAGCCGATGGCGAGGTCGGGGAACTTCCAGGTGTGCTTCTCCCGGCTGAGGCGCTCCTCCTCGACGAAGGCCACCACCTGGCCGTCCATCACGAGCGCCGCCGCCGTGTCGTGGGCGAGGCAGTTCAGACCGAGGATGTTCACCGGGCGGCATTCTACGGGCCGGCCCGGGAAGCAGCCGGCGGGCCGGCCCGGAGCACGGCGTCGGTCAGCGCGGGGTGAGGTGCGCCGGCATCGGCTGGTTCGGCCGCAGCGTGATGCCCTGGAACAGCTTCACCTTGCCGTCAACGGTCTTCACGTCGTAGTTGCGCATGAGCAGCGCGGTCACGAAGACCGACTCGAGCATGGAGAAGTACTGCCCGATGCACGCCCGGGGCCCACCGCCGAAGGGGAAGTAGGCATACCGGTGGCGGGCCTTCTCCCGCTCGGGGGTGAAGCGGTCGGGGTCGTAGCGGCCGGGCTCGTCCCAGAACGCCGGGTGGCGGTGGGTCACCCACGGGCTGGGGACCACCACGGCGCCGGCGGGGATGCGGTACCCGCTGATGACGTCGTCGGTGACCGCGGTCCGGGGCGTGCTGTGCGCCGAGGGGTACAGCCGCATGGCCTCCTTGATGGTCTGGGTGGTGTACTGCAGCGCCAGGGCCTGTTCCATGGTCGGCTCACCGTCACCGAGCACCTGGTCGACCTCTTCGTGCACCCGGGCCTGCACCTCGGGGTGGAGGCCCAGCAGGTGGAGCGTGAAGGTCAGCGCCGTGGCGGTGGTCTCATGGCCGGCCATGAGGAAGATGAGGGCCTGGTCGCGCACCTCCTCGTCGCTCAGGCCCTCGCCCCCCTCGGGGTCCTGCGCCCGCAGGAGCATGTTGACCAGGTCATCGCCCCCGGTGGGGTGGGCCCGCCGGGAGGCGATCAGCTCATCGACCACGGCGTAGATGTCTGCCTTGTACGCCGCCGCCTTCCTGTTGGAGGGCAGGGGCCAGTCCTCGGGCACCCGCACGGGCATGACGCCCCGCTCGAACGCCCGCCGGCTCAGGTAGGGAACCGAGTCCTTGAAGACCGGGATCATGTGGTCGACGTCGGTGCCGAACACCGCCCGCCCGACCACCCGCAGCGTGACCCGCGTCATCTCCTCGTGGAGGTCGACCGGGGTGCCAGCCACCTGGGCGGGCCGCCACCGGTCCACGACCGTCTGGGCCTCGTCGGCGATCAGCGGGACGTAGGCCGCCACGCGCTTGTGCGTGAAGAGGGGCTGCACCATGCGCTTCTGGCGCTTCCAGACGTCGCCCTCGCTGGTGAGCAGGCCGTTGCCGAGGAGGTTGCGCACCTCCTCGTATGCCTGATCAGACTTGTCGTAGTTGTCGGCGTTCCCGGCCAGCACCCGCTGGGCGCCTTCGGGGTGGAAGATGCCGAAGGCCTCGAAGGCGTACTTGCCGAACCCGGCGGCCACCCGCACCACGTCGCCGTACTCCAGCATCCCCGAGTGCATGAATCCCACCAGGTCGCGCCGCATCTGGATGGCGGGCCCGAGCAGCGGGAGTCCCTTCGGACCGGGCGCCATCGGTGCCGCCGCGGCATTCGCCTTCTGGATGACCCGGTCCTGCGATTCGACAGCCATGACTTCCTCCTGACGCGTCCATTACATCGCAAACCGCTACATCAGATGGTGTCATATTAGGCCCACGGTCGGGGCGGTGTCAAAAGCCGGCTACAATTTCGGTGTGCCTAAATTTGTTTCCCAGGGTCGCCCAACTTCTCCCGCCCAGGAGGACTACCTGAAGGCCATCTACCGGCTGGCGGGCTTCGCGGGGAGCGCGGCAGTCTCGACCTCGCAACTCGCCGAGGAGCTGACCGTCAGCCCCGGGTCGGTCAGCGAGATGTTCGGCAAGCTCGCTGCCCTGGACCTGGTCACCCATGACCCCTACCGGGGAGCCCGCCTGTCCGCCGCCGGATTGCGCATCGCCATCGAGATGACCCGCCACCACCGGCTCATCGAGACCTACCTGGTGGTCGCCCTCGGGTACGGTTGGGACGAGGTCCACGAAGAGGCCGATCGGCTGGAGCACGCCATCTCCGAGCGGCTGGAGGAGCGCATGTGGCGGGCGCTGGGCGAGCCGGCGTTCGACCCGCACGGAGACCCCATCCCCACCCCGGATTTCGAAGTCCACCAGCCGCCCACCCAGCCGCTGCACGCGGTCCCGACCGGGGCCACGGTCCGTATCAGCCGCATCTCGGACCGGGACCCGGCAAAACTGCGGGCGGTCCAGGCCCTGGGCCTGACCCCTGGGCGCCCGGTGCGCATCGTCCAGGCGAGCCAGTGGGAGAGCCCCGTGGTGGTGGACCGGGAGGGCGAAGCCATCCCGGTTGCGCTCGGCCTTGCCCGCGCCATTTTCGTGGAGGACCGGCGTGGCTGACCTGAAGGACCGCCCCCCGGGCGCCCCGGTGCTCACGCCGGAGGACCTGCGCCGCTCCTCGGACCGCCAGCAGGTCTACGCCGCCCGTCGGGCAGGGCGGCGGGTGGCCCTGCTCTGGTTGCTGGTGGGACCGGGTGTGCTGGTCATGCTGGGCGAGAACGACGGCCCCAGCATGCTGTCCTACGCGGCCAGCGGCGCGACCTACGGCATCGGGTTCTTCTTGCCCTTCATCCTCGTGACCTTCGCCGCCGCGGTCGTCATCCAGGAGATGTCGATGCGGGTGGGGGCCGTGACCCACCGGGGCTACGGCAAGTTGATCTTCGAACGGTTCGGCCCCTTCTGGGGCTGGGTATCGGTGGGCGACGTGGCGGTCACCAACCTGATCACCCTGATCACCGAGCTCATCGCGGTGCGGGTGGGCATGGGGTACTTCGGGGTCCCGCCGGCGGTCGCGGTGGGGGCGGGGCTGGGGCTCGTGGCGCTCAGCGTCGCCGGCGGTCGCTACCGGCGCTGGGAGCGCATCGCCCTCGGGCTGGCCGCCTTCAATCTCCTCTTCGTGGTGGTCGCCGTGCTGGCGCACCCCCACCCGGCGGCGATCGGCCGGGCGCTCGCCACCTGGGGCCCGTTCCCGCACGGATCGCTCCGGGTCTTCCTCCTCCTGCTGGCATCGAATATCGGGGCGACCCTCACGCCCTGGATGCTCTTCTTCCAGCAGAGCGCCGTGGCCGACAAGGGCATGACCCCCCACGACATCCCGCAGGGCCGCATCGACACCCTGATTGGCGGGAGCCTGGCGGCCATCGCCGGCTGCGGCGCGCTCATCGCTGCCTCGGTCCTGTTCGCCCACCACGTCGACACCAGCCACCTCCAGGGCGGAGCGGGCTTCGCCACCGCCCTGCGGCCCCTCATCGGGCCGGCGGGCGCCGGGCTGTTCGCCCTCGGGCTTATCGAAGCCGGCGCACTGGCCACGATGACTATCTCCGCCAGCACCGCCTATGCGCTGGGTGAGGCCATGGCCGGCCCGCACAGCTTCAACCGGCGGCTGTCGGAGGCGAAGGGGTTCTACGGGCTCAACTTCGGCGTCGCGGTATTGGCGGCGGCCATCGTGCTGATCCCGGGTGCCCCCCTGCTCTCCATTACCCTGAACGCCAACCTGCTGGCGGTCGTGCTCCTCCCCGCCGCCCTCGTCTTCCTCCTGCTGCTGGCCAACGACAAGGAACTGATGGGACCGCGGTCCAACCCCCGCTGGCTGAACCTGTCCGGGGGGGCGATCGCCGCCTTCGTGGGCCTGGCGGGCAGCGCCTACGCCATCGTGGCGTTTGTCGATGCGGTCGCCGGCCACGCCGGGCCGTGACCGCCATGCGCCACCTGGAGCCCGAGCACCAGCATCACATCTACGTCGGCGAGCCCGACGAGGACCTCATCGAGGCTCTCGAGCCCGACCAGCTCGTTGAGGCGGTGGACATCCCCGTGCCCCGGCGCACACTCGGGCGCGGCGCAGCCGCCGGGCTGTGGGGCCTGCGGATCCTGCTGCTCGCCGTCGCCGGGATGGTGGTGTACGTCTTCGTGGTGGGAGCCCTGCGCGGCACCTGAGGGCCGGGTCGGGCGCAGGCTACGAGGCGGACTTCGGCGTCGATCGCTTGGCTGCCCGCGGCTTGGCTGCCGTCTGGGCCTTGGGCTTCGTGGAGGCGGCCTTGGGCTTCGCGGAGGCGGCCTTGGGCTTAGCGGCCACTGGCTTCGCTGCGGGCTTGGCCGCCGACTGGGCGCGCGGGGCAGGCTGGGCCGCAGGCTTCCGGCTCCGGGTCGATTTGGCAGCCGGCTTGGCCGCCGAAGATGTGGCCACCGGCTTCGCTGCCGGCTTCGTGGCGCGCCCGGGCGGGCTCGAGCTCTTCGTCGCTGCCTTGGGCTTCGTTGCAGCCCGAGGCTTGGAGGCCGACGTCGCTCCCCGCTTGGGTTTGGCGGCCGCCGATGCAGCAGGCTTGGACGCCGCCTTGGGCTTCGCTGCCACCTTGGGCTTCGCTGCCACCTTGGGCTTCGCTGTTGCTGCAGTTTTCGACGTGGCCCTTCGGGTGGGCTTGGGCCCTGAGGTGACCTTCGGACTCGCCGCGGGCGCGGGGGCTGCAGCGGCCTTCGACCTGGGAGCGGACTTTTGCTGGCGCGCGGCAGAAGTCGCCGCCCCCGTCCGGGCGGCGGCCTTGGGCGCTCGCGGAGCCGCGGTTGGTGTTGCCTTAGACGTTGGCTTTGCCTTCGCTCTCGCTTTCGCCGTTCGCTTGGGCTGCTCCGGAGCGGGCTCGGGCTTTATGAGGTCCGGGGTAGGGCGGGGCGCCGCGGCGGCCGCCCGCTTGGCGGACCGCCCGGGGGCGCGGGCGGGCTTGTCGGCTGAGGCCGACGCGGGTTCGGCGGCCGGGTGGGCGGACGACCCGGCACGACTCCCGAGGACGCCGGGCATCCGCCGGCGCGGTCCTGGTGGCGGAGCCTCGGCCGGTTCGGGGACCACGGTCTCGATCTCGACCACGAGCTGGCCGTCCACCAGCTCGACGGTCTCGACGAGGATCTCGCCGTCCTCCATCTCCACCGCCTCGACCCCGAGGACCTCTACCTCGGGCTCGGCCACCACCTCGTCCACTTCCACCACCAATTCGCCGTCCACCAATTCGACGGTCTCAACAACGATCTCGCCGCCCTCGAGTTCCACCGCCTCCACCGCCAGGATTTCGACCTCCGGCTCGGTCACCGCCGAGGGTGGATCGGTGGCACCCAGGACACTCGGCATGCGGCGCCGGGGGCCGCGGCCGGGGGGCTCCGGCGGCTCGTCGTCGTCGTCTTCCGCCACCGTCACCGACACCTCGTCGATTTCCACCACCAACTGGCCGTCCACCAGTTCGACGGTCTCGACCACCACGTCGCCGTCATCAAGCTCCACGGCTTCCACGCTCAGCACCTCGATCTGGGGCTCGGCCGGGTCGGAGGCACCGGTTCCGCCGGCATCGCCTCCGCCGAGCACGCTGGGCATGCGCCGCCGGGGCGCTCGCCGGGGAGGCTCGGGCTCCGTTGGCTCTTCGGCGGCCTCCAGCACCACGGCGCCGGTCACGACCCCGACCGGGGTGATGTCCGCCAGCGAGACGCCGGCGTATAGGTCCACCGGTTCCGGGCCAGGTGCCGCGGCAGCCTCAGGCCGCGGGTCAGACGCGGGTAGGGACGCGGGTTCGGGGCCGCCGAATCCCAGGACGCTGGCCATCCGGCGCCGGCGCCCGGAGGCCTCAGACTGCGGCGCGGCTGCCGGTGCGCTGGCAGCAGGGGTCTCCGGCTCGGGTGCGGGTTCCTTGGATCCGAGCGAGCTGGCGCCGCGCCGGCGGCGAGCGGGGGCGGGTGGTGCCGGCTCGGGTTCGCTGGCAGCCGCGGCCCCAGCCTTGGCCCCGCCCAGGACGCTGGGCATGGTGTGGCGGCTGGCGGAGACTGGTTCGGGAGCAGGCCGGGAGGGAGTCGGCGGGGCTGCCTTCTCCTGCGGGCTCATGCCACCGAGGATGGCGCGCTGGATGATGACACTGATCACAGGCTGGGCTATGCGGAGGGCCGACGAAGCCACCTTGCGCACCTGCTCGTTCTGCGCCGCCTTGGCCACAAGGGCCTGCACCTCGGGCGACTGTGCCGCCTTGGCGACCACTCTTTGGGCGGCCTGCAGCCCCTCGCCCGACGCTCCAGCTTTGCCGGTGATCCGGTTCACCACATCGGCGAACGACGCCATCTACGACCTCCTCTCTCGGCGCAGCGACACCCTCAGGAAGTCCTACCCGCAGACGCGCACAGGCCCCTCGTCGCAAGGCCGAAGCGCCCAGCAGCGAGGGGCCCGTGCGAAGTGCGGAAGCTACATGTCCCGCAACTGCTTGTAGCGCTGGAAGTCGGGAACCGACTGCATCACCAGCATCGCGACCAGCAGCAACAGAGCTCCTCCAACGACACCTTTCATCTATCGCCTCCTCTCTCGTCCTACCCCGATTGCGAGCTTCCCCTCTGCGGCGAATGCAAACTGTGGATCCCCGGGCGGGCGGCGGAACGCAGGAACGGCGGGAGGGAGCATGCGCCCACCCGGTCGGCAGATCCTGCGAATCGGGTAGCGGCCACTTCCCCTCGCATCTCCCCTGCTCCAACGCTCCCGCGGTGGGCCACTAGTATCTTCCGGCCAGGTCTCGTTTGTCTATGGCCGGCTTTTTGTGGCCCGGCCTCAAGCGTCTACACTCGGAGCCTAGGCCAGGCCGACCAGAGGGAGGCATTGCAATGGCGACCCGTAGCGGCGACGTTCCTTCCGGGCGTGTATCCCTGCCCGTCATCGGCCCGCCCCCTCCCCGCCCGGTGGTGCCCGAGTGCTACGGCGACGTCTGCATCACCTGCTCGGACGAGGCGCTCCCCGTCACCATCGTCGAGCTGCTGGCCGACGAGCTCGCCCGGGTGGACACCGGCCAGAGCGTCGAGGTGGTCAGCGTGGCCCTGGTGGACGCCGGCGTGGGCGACGTGATCCTGGTCCACGCCAAAGAAGCAATCGCCGTCATCAGGGAGTAAGGCGCCCCAGACAAACCCGTAGGGCGCATGCCCGGCCGTCTCGCGTTCGGGGGTAGCCCGGGGCAGACTCCCCCGGATGTCAGGGGTTGAGCGGGCCCAACTCCCGGCGCAGGGCGGCTCGCACCATCTCTGCCTGCGAGTGCAGGCCGAGCTTCTTCATCAGGTTCGAGCGGTGGCTCTCCACCGTGCGGACGCTGATGAACAGACGCTCGGCGATCTGGGCGCTGGTGTAGCCCTGCCCCACCAACGTCAGCACCTCGCGTTCCCGCACCGTGAGGGCGGCATCGTCACTGGGCGCCTGGCCCTTGGCCCGGTGGGCATAGGCATCCACCGCGTGCTGGGAGAGCGGTGGGCTGAGGTAGCGCCTCCCCTGGCACACCTCGCGGATGCCGCGGATCAGCTCGCCGGCCTCCGACTGCTTCAGGACGTAGGCGCCGGCCCCGTTCTGCAAGGCGTCGAGGACATAGGCCTCATTGGCATACATGGACAGTACGACCACCCGGGTGTCGGCCCCCCGCCGGGTGAGCTCGCGGAGGGCGCTCAGGCCCCCGATCCCGGGCATCACGAGGTCCAGCACCAAGACGTCGGGCCGGAGCCTCTCCACCATCGGGCACACCTCGGAGCTGTTGCCGGTCTGGCCCACCACCTGGAAGTCGCCCTCGGCCTCGAGCATGGCGCGCAGGCCCTCCCGGACAACCGGGTGATCCTCGGCCAGGAGCACCGAGAGGCTCATCGGATGGCCCCCACGGTCTCCAGGGCCTCCATCGCCGCCCGCGCCCCCGAGGCCGACGCAGCCGGGTCGGGCGCGGCCAGCAGGCCACCCTGGACAGGCAGGCTGGCGACGACCCGCGTGCCCCGCCCGGGAGACGACTCGATTCGGAACTGGCCGCCCAGCAGCCGGGCCCGCTCCTGCATCCCACGCAGACCGCTGGTGGTGTGCGGGCGGACCGCGCCCGGCTCGAAGCCGATGCCGGAGTCCCGGACCTCGATGTACATCTCCTCGTCCTCGAACAGGCAGCGGACGTGCGCCGTCCCGCTGGCGGCGTGGCGCACCACGTTGTTCAACGCCTCCTGCACGATGCGGTAGGCCGCAGTCTCCACCTCCCAGGAGAAGCGCCGGTCCAGGCCATGGTGGTCCAGCGCCACGTGCAGGCCGGTCTGGGTGGAGAGCACGTGCTCGGTGAGCCACAGGAGTGCGGGGAGCAGCCCGAGGTCGTCCAGCATGGCGGGGCGTAGCGACAGCGAGAAGTCGTGGACCCGGGACACCAGTTCCCCCATCCCGGCCCGCGCTTCCCCGAGGGCGGCCCGGAGATCGGCCGGTGCGCGGTGCTCCAGGCTGGCGAGGCTCAGGGCCAGACCGGTCAAGGCCTGGCCGATCTCGTCGTGCAGCTCCCGGGCAATGCGCCGGCGTTCGGCCTCCTGGGCGGCGACCACCACCCGGGAATGGGCGTCGAGCTCCTCGCGCAGCTCCCGCTCCCGGTCGCCGGCCCGGCGCAGGGCGTCCTGCACCTTCTTGGCGACGATGGCCTCGGCCAGGACGTTGGCGATGGCCTGCAGGAAATGGACGTCGTCCCGGCTGAAGCGCCGGTGCCGGGCGGTGTGGGTGCACAGCACCCCCCACGGCCGGCCCTTGCCGCGGACGATGACGCTCATCCCACTGGCTACCGACCGCTTGACCCACGGGGGCCCGGCGAAGCGGGTCTCGGAGTCGAAGTCCTCCACCACCACCGGCATGTCGGACACCAGGGTGTAGGCGGCCTGGGATGTGAGCCGGAGGTCGATGCCCGGCGACCCGGACTGCTCCTCCCAGCCGACGCCGGCCCGCACGGTGAAGCTCTTGCCGTCCCCCGCGAGCTCCAGGACGCGGGCGAACTCGACCTCCAGCACCCGGGTGATCACGTTGACCGCGGCATCCATGAGGTCGGGCAGCTCGGCGCCCGCCAGGGCCTGCTGGCCGAGGTCGGCCACCGCGGCCTGCTGGAGGGTCCGGGTCTTCAGCTGGCGCTCCGCCCGCTCCTGCTCGGAGCGGTCGGAGAAGATCCCGATGCTCGCCAGCCGGCCAGCGACCTCGATGGTGCCGGCCGCCGCCTCGACGTAGACCCGCTGGCCGCCCTTATGGACCAGCGTCCACTCGAACTCGTGCATGAGCTGGAACTCGAACGGCGGCACCTCGATGCCAGCGCCTTTGTGATCACCGTTCAGGGTGAGATCGCCGCCCCGCGCAACCGGTGGGGGCACTGCGGCGGCCATGCCGGCCAGATGCGCCGGGCGCCGCACGCCCAGCTCCTCCGGGGTGTAGCCAATCATCTGGCTGAACAGCGGGCTGACGTAGATCGGGATCTCGTCGTCCCAGACGACGACGGCGACGCCCAGGTCGCTTAGGACTTTGGGGAGGTTCCCGAGCCAGGAAGGGGTGGCGTCGCCAATCACAGCGGGAAGCTCCGGTGATTGATCCCGCGCGGGCAGGCGGGCTTCCCGATCGATCACCGCCCGTGCCATCGCTTCGTTCGCCCTTCCGCCCGCGCCAGGCCTTCCCGTCGCTCCGGGCGCTGCCCTCTTCGTACTCCTCGCGTGGCTCCCCGTCAAGCGATGCTTGGCTGAGTTGGCGAGATGCACCGAGACGCATGACCAGCGACGGTTTCCTCTCCTTTGCGAGCGGGAATGGACCAACCGACCTGAACGCACTGTAAACGGTCGTGTTCCCTGCGTAGAGATACGGAGACAGATTCAGTAAAGACACGGATAGATCCGGCCACGGGTGGGTTAGAGAATCATCGCGTCGCCCTTTCGCGGGGTGCTTTGCCGTATAGCTCCGAACGGCAACCGCGGCCGGGTGCGGGGTGCATCGCTTGCGAGCCGACGGGGAGGGGGACAGAGTCAGGAAGGCGGGGTTTGTCGAGGAGTTGATCCTCAGATCGCTTCAAGCTCGATCGGGGGCCTGATCCCCACCAGGGGGGTGGCTCCCAGAAGGAGGTGAAGTGGATGGCAGCAGCGGCAAGGCGTGGCAGGGCAGCCCCACCGGCTGAGGCAGAAGCGCCCGTCGTACACATCCTCTGGATGAACGGGGGGCTCTCCTGCGACGGTGACTCGGTGGCGCTCACCGCAGCGACACAGCCGAGCATCGAGGAGATCGTTCTAGGTGCACTCCCCGGGCTTCCCCAGCTGGCAGTGCACTGGCCGCTGATCGATTTCGAGTGTGGACCCCAGGAAGGGGCCGACACATTCATCGAGTGGTTCTACAAGGCGGAGCGTGGCGAGATCGACCCCTTCGTGCTCGTGGTGGAGGGCTCCATCCCCAACGAGGCCATCAAGTCCGAGGGCTACTGGTGCGGGTTCGGCAACAACTTCGAGACCGGCCAGCCCATGACCACCAGCGAATGGCTGGACCGCCTGGCTCCCAAGGCCCTCGCCATCGTGGCGGTCGGCACCTGCGCCACCTACGGCGGCATGCACGCCATGGCCGGCAACCCCACGGGCGCCATGGGCGTCCCCGACTACCTGGGCTGGGGCTGGCGCTCCAAGGCGGGCCTTCCCGTCGTCTGCATCCCGGGTTGCCCGGCGCACGGCGACAACATGTCCGAAACATTCCTGTACCTGCTGTACATGGCCACCGGCCAGGCCCCCATCATCCCGCTGGACGAAGCCCTTCGTCCCCGCTGGCTGTTCGGCGCCACCGTGCACGAGGGCTGCGACCGTGCCGGCTACTACGAGCAGGGTGACTTCGCCACCGAGTACGGCTCACCGAAGTGCCTGGTGAAACTGGGCTGCTGGGGCCCGGTGGTCAAGTGCAACGTCCCGAAGCGGGGCTGGATCAACGGCGTGGGCGGCTGCCCGAACGTCGGCGGCATCTGCATCGGGTGCACCATGCCGGGCTTCCCCGACAAGTTCATGCCGTTCATGGACGAGCCCCCGGGCGCCAAGGTGTCCACCGCGGCCAGTGGGGCCTACGGCGCAGTCATCCGTGGGCTGCGCAGCTTCACCATGAAGACCACCGACACCGAGCCGTCGTGGCGCAAGCCGGGTCCCGACCTGCTCACCGGCGCAACCAAGACCTGGTCGTAGGGCCACCTACACGCACCGACAGCTACGAAGGGAGGCTCCAAGCATGGCAAAAGGCGATGTCGTCGAGATGGTGTGGGACCCAGTAACCCGGATCGTGGGGAGCCTGGGCATCTACACCAAGATCGACTTCTCCCAAGGCAAGGTGCTGGAGTGCTACAGCACTTCATCCATCTTCCGTGGCTACAGCATCTTCATGAAGGGCAAGGACCCTCGGGACGCCCACTTCATCACCAGCCGCATCTGCGGCATCTGTGGTGACAACCACTGCGCGGTGTCCTGCTACAACCAGCAGATGGCCTACGGGATCCACCCCCCGGCCATGGGCGAGTGGATCGTCAACCTGGGCGAGGCCGCGGAGTACATGTTCGACCACAACATCTTCCAGGAGAACCTGGTGGGTGTGGACTACTGCGAGAAGATGGTCGCCGAGACCAACCCCGGCGTCCTGGAGTTGGCCAACAAGACCGAGTCCCCCCACGCCGCCGAGCACGGCTACCGCACCATCGGCGACATCATGCGGTCCCTGAACCCGCTCTCGGGCGAGTTCTACCGGGAGGCCCTGCACGTCAGCCGGTACACCCGGGAGATGTTCTGCCTCATGGAAGGGCGCCACGTCCACCCCTCCACCCTGTACCCCGGAGGCGTCGGCACCGTCCCGACCATCCAGCTGTTCATGGACTACCTCACCCGCCTCATGCGCTACCTCGAGTTCATGAAGAAGGTCGTGCCAATCCACGACGACCTCTTCGACTTCTTCTACGAGGCGATCCCGGGCTACGAGGAAGTCGGCCGGCGGCGCGTGCTGCTGGGCTGCTGGGGCTCCCTCCAGGACCCGAACGTCTGTGACTTCAAGTACGAGAACATGTCCACCTGGGGCGACGCGTGCTTCGTCACCCCCGGCGTCGTGGTCGACGGCAAGCTCGTCACCCACGACCTCGTGAAGATCAACCTGGGCCTGCGCATCCTCCTCGGCTCCTCGTACTACGAGGATTGGGAAGGCAAGGAGGTCTTCGTCAAGAACGACCCCCTGGGCAACCCGGTGGACGTCCGTCACCCGTGGAACCAGCACACCATCCCGAGGCCGCAGAAGCGCGACTTCACCGACAAGTACAGCTGGACCATGTCGCCCCGCTGGTTCGACGGCAAGGACTACCTCGCCCTCGACACCGGTGGTGGCCCCCTGGCCCGCCTGTGGCCGACCGCCCTCGCCGGGCTGGTCAACACGCCCTACGTCAAGTCGACCGGGCACAGCATCACCATCGACTTCCCGAAGACCGCGACCAAGGGCCCGGCCCACTTCGAGTGGGTCATCCCCGAGTGGTCCAACGCCCTCGAGCGCAACCGGGCTCGGACCTACTTCCAGGCCTACTCTGCCGGCCTGGCGCTGTACTTCGTTGAGGAAGCCCTGAAGGAGCTCCGGGCTGGTCACACCCAGACCTGGACCCCGTTCAAGGTGCCGGACGAGGCCATCTCCTGCGGGTTCACCGAGGCGGTCCGGGGCGTGCTCTCCCACCACATGGTCATCCGGGGCGGGAAGATCGCCAACTACCACCCGTACCCCCCGACCCCGTGGAACGGCAGCGTCCGTGACATCTACGGGACCCCGGGACCCTACGAGGACGCGGTGCAGAACACCCCGATCTTCGAGGAGAACGAGCCCGAGAACTTCAAGGGCATCGACATCATGCGGGCCGTCCGTTCCTTCGACCCCTGCCTGCCGTGCGGGGTGCACATGTACCTCGGCGGGGGCGCGGGCAAAGGCAAGGTCGTCCGCCGGATGCACTCGCCTACCGTCCTGCCCCTGGAGCGCTAGGAGCGTCAGGTCAAACGACGAGAGCGGTAAGCTCGACGCACTTCCGAAGCAGCCGGGGGGGCCAACTGGCTCCCCCGGCCCGGCTTCGGGCCACGCGTCGGGTGTACGGGTGAGAGCTACAGGCAGGGAACCCAGCGAACACAAGAGGGAGTGCGATGGCCTCGGGTCAAGGTAACGGTCACAGCAACGTTCGCCAGGTTGGGGACCGCATCGAAGTGCTGCTGGGCGAGCTCCGCTCGTCGGCGTCGCCCGAGGTCTCTACCAAGGTCGAGGAGGTCGTCGGCCTCCTTGTCGAGCTCTACGGGGCCGGGCTGGAGCGGATCCTCGAGGTCGTAAACGAGGACCAGGATGTGGCCACCCCGCTGCTGAAGCGCTTCACCGACGACAAGTTCATCGAGAGCCTCCTGGTGCTGCACGGCATCCACCCGGTGGACGTCGACACCCGGATCGAAACGGCCCTCGACCAGGCCCGGCCCTACCTCGGGTCGCACGCCGGCGGCGTCCAGTACCTGGGCGTCGACGAGCAGGGGGTCGCCCACCTGAAGCTCGAAGGAAGCTGCCACGGCTGCCCGTCTTCGACGGTCACGGTGAAGCTGACGCTCGAGCAAGCCATCGCCGAGGCCGCTCCGGAAGTGCTCCGGGTGGAGGTCGAGGGCGTGGCCGAGGCCCCTACCGGGCCGAGCCAAAATTTGCTGCAGATCCAGACCCGCCCGGGCGGCCCCGTCGATGCCACCGCCGCCGACGCGGCCAGCGCCTGGCTTCCCATCGACGCCGTCGGGCTGCTGCCCGGCGAGAAACGGGTGCAGGTGGTGGAGGGCATGGAGGTCTTCATCTGCTCGGCGGTGGGCAACCTCTACGCCTACCGCAACGCGTGCGCCTCGTGCGGCGCGTCGCTGAAGGACGCCGCCCTGCTGGATGAAGCCTTGCGCTGCTCACGCTGCGGCACGCTCTACAACGTGCGCCTCGCCGGGCGCAGCGTGCACTCCTCAGACAGCTCGGTGGTCCACCTCGACCCGCTGCCGCTCCTGCAGGACCAGCACGAGTGGAAGGTCGCCATCCCGCCGGGCGCCCGCTCGGTGGTCCGCTCCTGAGGGCCCCGGCGGAGAACATGGGCCAGAGCAACGGCAACGCCGGTCCGGCACCGGCTGCCCCCAGCGGGCTGCGCCGGTTCGTCAAGGGCCTCCCTCCGGCGGGCGCCTCCGAGGAGCTGCTGTCCCGGTTCGAGGAGTCCCGCCGCCCGCGCCCCAAGCCGGGAGAGGCATGCGAGATGTGCGCCGCCCCGATCCCCGAGGAGCACGGCCACGTCGTCCACATCGAGAACCGGGAGTTGATGTGCGTCTGCCGCCCGTGCTACCTGCTCTTCGCCAAGGACGGCTCGGGCCAGGGCAAGTACCGCCAGGTCCCCGACCGGTACCTGTTCGATCCGTACTTCGTACTCGACGACGCCCAGTGGGAGGACATCCAGATCCCGGTGTCGATGGCCTTCTTCTTCAACAACTCCACGCTCGACCGCTTCGTGGCCTTCTACCCCAGCCCCGCCGGGGCGACCGAGTCGCTGCTCGACCTGGAAGCCTGGGGCAAGGTCATGGAGGCCAACTCCTCCTTCGAAGGGATCCTGCCCGACGTGGAGGCGCTGCTGCTGCGCAAGGAGGACGACACCTTCGCCGGCTACCTCGTCCCGATCGACAAGGCCTACGAGCTGACCGCCATCGTGCGCATGCACTGGAAGGGCTTCAGCGGCGGCGAGGAGGTCTGGGACGCCATGAACCGATTCTTCGAGGATCTGCGCGGCCGGAGCGCGGTCGTCGGCTGGGGGCCACGCGGGCCACGGCCGGCCGCGGCGGCGGATCCGGCACCGCAGGACGCGGCCCCCGACCACTCTGAGGGCGGGTGAGATGAGTGAACTCGTCTTCGACCTCCTGGGTGTGGAACCAGAGCCATACGCCGCGTCCCCGACGCTCAACTTCGGCCTGCGCATCTCGGAGACCACCGGCATACGGATCCATGCCATCCTCCTGCGCATCCAGATCCGCATCGAGCCGAAGCGGCGCCGCTACTCGCCCGCCGAGGCGGAGCGGCTGCTCGACCTCTTCGGCGAGACCAAACGCTGGGGCGACACGGTGAAGCCGATGCAGTTCGCCTTCGCCGACGCTGCCATCCCCGGTTTTGACGGGTCGATCGAAGTGGACGTCGCGGTCCCCTGCACCTACGACTTCGAGGTGGCCAGCGCCAAGTACTTCCACGCCCTCGACGAGGGCGAGATCCCCCTGCTGATGCTGTTCTCCGGGACGGTGTTCACCAAGGGTGAAGGTGGGTTCGCCGTCGAGCAGGTGCCCTGGCACAAAGAGATCAGCTTCGGGGTGCCGGTGGCCACCTGGGACAAGCTGATGGACCTCTACTTCCCCGGACAGGCCTGGGTGCGCATGCAACGCGAGACCCTGGACGGCCTGCAGCGCTTCAAATCCCACCGGGGCCTCACCGGCTGGGACGAGACCCTGACGGTCCTGCTGGAGGCGGCTGGGGACAGCGGGGCGGGAGCGCCAGGGAAAGCGGAGCCGGAGAGGCCGGTCGTCCATGAGTGACGACGGGGAAGGCCCCGACATCTTCGCCCTGGCGAAGAAGATGGCCGACGCCATCCTCTATGAGGGCTACGTGCTGTATCCCTACCGGGCCTCGGCAGCCAAGAACCAGGTCCGCTGGCAGTTCGGCGTCCTGGCACCGAATGCCTGGAGCCAGTCCGGCGGGCCCGAGCCGTGGGAGCAGCAGGTCCAGCTCCTGGCCGAGCCGGAGGACGGTGCCGTCCTGCAGCTGCGCCTCCGGTTCCTCCAGGTGCAGGCCAAGCGGGTTGAGGAGCGCCGGGGGGACGGCAGCTTCTCGCCGGTGGAGACCCTGACGGTGGGCGGGACCCAGCACATCACCTGGGAAGAGGCCGTCGAGCACCAGCTGGACTACCGCTTCCCCATCGCCGACCTGGCCGCCGACGAGGCCACCATCGCACTGAAGATCGCCGGGGGCGAGGACGCACCCGAGTCGGTCAGCGATGCCGAGGGTGGCGTGGCTGGGCGCATCCTGCGCCGTCGCCAGCAGCTCCAAGGCCTGCTGCGGGTGTCGGCCGAACCGCTGCCCGGGCCCTTCGGCGCCTACCGGCTGAGGCTGCGGATCGAGAACCTCACCCCCTACGACGGTTCGCCCGACGACCGGAGGGCGGCGATGAGCTACTCGTTCATTGCCTGCCACACCCTGTGGGCGCTCACCCCCGCCCGCCACGGCCGCTTCATCTCCCTGCTGGAGCCCCCGGCGTGGGCGAAGGCGGAGGCCCAGGCGTGCGAGAACCTGCACGCCTTCCCGGTGCTGATCGGCGACCGGCAGGCCCGCGACGTCATGTTCGCCTCGCCCATCATCCTGTACGACTGGCCCCAGATCGCCCCGGAGAGCCCGGGCGACCTGTTCGACGGCACCGAGGTGGACGAGTTGCTGAGCCTCAACATCATGACGATGACCGACGAGGAGAAGAAGGAGGCCCGGGCCACCGACCCCCGCGCCAAGGCGATCATCGACCGGGTGGACGCCATGCCGCAGGAGCTGCTCGACCGCCTGCACGGCGCGGTGCGCTACCTGCGCGACGTGACCGGCGAGCTGGACGACATCCCCGAGTTCGGCACCGGTGCCGACGGGCTCCCGGTGTACGGCGAGGAGCGCCCCATGTCTGGGCGCTCCGCCCCCGGCTCCGCGGTCTTCGGACGCGAGTTCGACGACCGGCGGCCCGCCGGCTACCAGAACGCCACGGCGCCGGCCCCCGATCCGGCCCAGCCCTGGTGGGAGCAGGAGGCCAACTTCAAGCCCGACACCGACACCGCCGTCATCAACGGCGTACCGGTGGCGGCCGGGGGCAAGGTGATCCTGCGCCCGGGGACCCGGCGCGCCGACGCCCAGGACATGTTCCTCGCCGGCAAGGTGGCCGACGTCCAGGCGGTGTTCTACGACCTGGAGAACAAGCAGTTCCTGGCGGTGACCCTGGAAGAGGACCCCAACGCCGACCTGCAGGTGGAGAATGGGCGCTTCCTGTACTTCGCCGCCGACGAAGTCGAGCCGGTCGTGTCCGGGGAAGTCCCGGCATGACCGACGCCCCGCGGATCCTGGTCGCCGGCGTCGGCAACATTTTCCTCTCCGACGACGCCTTCGGCTGCGAGGTCATCCGCCGGCTGGGCGAGCACCCGCTCCCCGAGGGGGTCACCGTGGCCGACTTCGGCATCAAGGGGGTGCACCTTGCCTACGAGCTGCTGGAGGGCTACGACGCCGTGGTCATCGTCGACGCCGCCCCGTGCGGCGGCCAGCCGGGCGACCTCTACCTGATCGAGCCGCAGCTCGACGAGGTCGAGGAATCGCCGCTCGTACAGGCGGCCGCCGAGGGCGAGTCCGCCCTGGTGGATGCCCACGGGCTGGAGCCCGACGCCATCTTCGGCATGCTGAAGGCCCTCGGCGGGAGCGTGCGCCGGGCACTGGTCGTCGGCTGCGAGCCGGAGACCGTCGAGGACGGCATGGGGCTCACCCCGGTGGTGGAGGCGGCGGTGGAGCCCACCGTTGCCCGGCTGATTGACATCGTGGGGCGCCTGCACGTCGAGCAGGACGTGGCGCTCACCACGCTCGCCCGGAAGAACCCTTCCTGAAAGACCGCTTCCTGAAGAACCCTAGCCAACGAGAGGAGGAGAACCCATGTTCAAGCTTGTGAAGGCCGCTGTGCTCGCCGGGGCTGCCGCCCTGCTCGTCACGTCGCTCCCGGACATCAAGCGCTACCTGGAACTCAAGAACATGTAACGAAGCTGCAGGTGCAGCCCTCGTCAGACAAAGAGCTGGGCAGACCACGGACCGAGACCGAACAGGAGGGGTAGAAGCTATGGAAGCGCTCGTCGGCTTCGCAATCGGCTACTGGACCGGAACCCGCGACGGGCGGGAGGGCCTGCAGAAGGCCCTGAACGCCCTGGACGCCATCACCAAGTCCGAGCAGTTCAAGTCGCTGGTGAATTCAGGCCTCTCGGTCGGCGGCAACCTCCTGGCGAAGGGCATGCAGAACGCCAACGCCGGCGGCGTGGCCTCCACCGTCAGCCGGGGCGTCGTCGGCGTCGTCGCCCAGCGGGCGGGCAAGGCCCTGGTCGGCGGGCTGCGCCGGGCAGCGTAGGGACGCACGCAGGAGCAGCAACATCGGTCGATTCTCTCCCCGGTCGGTGGGTACGCCAGCCCACTAGGGAAGAGCAGGAGGAGCAGAATGAGCAGCGATCGCCTGCACGCCTGGGTTGATCGCCCGGAGATGGTGGGGAGGAGGGGGACCGTATGTGCCTTGGGATTCCCGGTGAGGTGATCGAGCTCCTGGACCGCAACGACCTGGCGAAAGTGGATGTCAGCGGCGTGCGGCGGAGCATCAACATCGGTCTCCTCGAGAACGAGAACGTGCAGCCCGGCGACTGGGTGCTGATCCACGTCGGCTTCGCTCTGTCCAAAATCGACGAGGACGAGGCGGCCGCCGCGCTCGCCTTCCTCGAGGGCGTTGGCCAGTCCTACACCGACGAGCTCGACGCCCTGGCCCAATCCAGCATCGATTAGACGAAGGGGGTGATGGGCAGTGAGATTTGTTGACGAGTTCCGTGACGCAGAGAAGGCCCAGGCCCTCTCGGCCCAGATCGCCAGCCTGTGCGAGCCGGGCCGCCACTACAGCTTCATGGAGGTATGCGGGGGCCACACGCACACCATCTACAAGCACGGCCTCGAGGACTACCTCCCCGAGAGCATCTCGCTGGTCCACGGCCCGGGCTGCCCGGTGTGCGTGATCCCCATGGGGCGCCTGGACGACGCCATCTACATCGCCGAGCAGCCCGACGTGATCATGACCTCCTTTGGCGACATGATGCGGGTGCCGGGTGGCAAGGGCTCCTTCTTCGACGCCAAGGCCAAGGGGGCCGACATCCGGATGGTGTACTCGCCCCTGGACTCGTTGAAGATCGCCCGGGACAACCCGAACAAGAAGGTGGTCTTCATGGCCATCGGCTTCGAGACCACGGCGCCCTCCACCGCCATGACGGTGCTGCGGGCGAAGGCGGATGGCCTGGAGAATTTCTCGATCTTCTGCAACCACGTCACGATCATCCCGGCGATCAAGGCGATCCTCGACTCGCCCGACATGCGCCTCGACGGCTTCCTCGGGCCGGGCCACGTCTCGACCGTGATCGGCTGCAAGCCCTACGAGTTCATTGCCCGGGACCACAACAAGCCCCTGGTGTGCGCCGGCTTCGAGCCGCTCGACATCCTCGCCTCGGTCTACCAGCTGATGGTCCAGGTCAAAGAGGGCCGCTCCGTGGTGGAGAACCAGTACACCCGGGTGGTCCCCTGGGAAGGCAACCTCAAGGCCCTGCAGGTCATCAACGAGGTCATGGAGCTGCGCCCCTACTTCGAATGGCGGGGCCTGGGCTTCATCTCGCACTCGGCGCTCAAGGTGCGGGACGCCTACAAGCAGTTCGATGCCGAAGAGATCTTCCACATCCCGGGTATCCGGGTGGCTGACCCCAAGGCCTGCCAGTGCGGCGAGGTCCTGAAGGGCGTCATCAAGCCCTGGGAATGCAAGGTCTTCGGGACCGCCTGCACCCCGGAGACGCCCATCGGCACCTGCATGGTGTCCCCTGAGGGCGCCTGTGCCGCCTACTACAACTTCGGGCGGTTCACCCGGGAGCGGGTCAAGGAGGCGACACGGAGGTGACGCCGGACGCGCCGAGCGGCGCATCCGGGCTGTCCGCCCAGGACATGCTCCCGGGCGGCGGCGAGGGCTCCGAGCGCTCGGCGGACTGGGCCGAGGCAGCGGTCGCCGAGGCGGCTGCCCCCGAGGACCACGAGCTGGCGCAGTACGAGCTGGGGGCCAAGACGCTCACCCAGGAGGAGCAGGTGCTCCAGCGGATCGACCGCGCCCGCCGCCGGAAGGCCCGCCTGAAGGAGGAGCGCGTCACCCTGGCGCACGGCGCCGGCGGGAAGGCCACGCACACCCTGATCGACGCCCTCTTCCTGGAGGCGTTCCGCAACCCCATCCTGGAGGCGATGGAGGACCAGGCGACGCTGACGGTCAATGGCACCCGCCTGGCCTTCACCACCGACTCCTTCGTGGTCCACCCGCTGTTCTTCCCGGGCGGCAACATCGGCGACCTGGCGGTGAACGGCACCGTCAACGACCTGGCGGTGTCGGGGGCGCGGCCCCTGGCGCTGTCGGCCGGCTTCATCCTGGAGGAGGGCTTCCCGGTGGCCGACCTCCAGCTCATCGCCTCCTCGATGGCGGCCGCGGCCGCCGCCGCCGGGGTGCAGATCGTCACCGGGGACACCAAGGTGGTGCAGAAGGGCCTGGCCGACGGGTGCTACATCAACACCTCCGGCATCGGGGTCATCGAGCGGGACGTCTCCCTGGGCGCCGCCAACGTCCGGCCGGGCGACGCGGTGCTGGTCTCCGGCCCGATCGGCGACCACGGCATCACCATCATGCTGGCCCGGGGCGAGCTGGACATCGAGTCCGACATCACCTCGGACACCGCCGCGCTCCACGACCTCATCAACACGCTGCTCGATGCCACTTCCGGCGTGCGCTGCATGCGGGATGCCACCCGGGGTGGCGTCGCCACCATCTTGAACGAGGTGGCCCGGGCGTCCAACGTGGCGGTGGTGGTGGACGAGCGGGCGGTGCCCACCCGGGCCGAGGTCCGGGGGGCGAGCGAGATCCTGGGCATCGACCCCCTCTACGTGGCCTGCGAGGGCCGTCTGGTGATCATCGTGGACGGGGCCGAGGCGGACGCCGCCCTGGCGGCGCTGCGCTCCCACCCCCTGGGCGAGGGCTCGGCCATCATCGGCACCGTGAAGGACGACCCTCCCACGCTCGTGCTGCTCAAGACCGAGTTCGGCGGTACCCGGATCGTCGACATGCTCATCGGCGACCCCCTGCCTCGCATCTGCTGACCAGCTCCGCCACAGCCGTTGCCCAGCGGGCGCCGGTAGGATCGAGTCCATGACTCGTTCTGCCGGTGCCCGTTTCGCGGCCGGGCTCCTCGTGGCGCTCCTTGGCCTGGCCGGCTGCTCGGACACGAAGTCCCCCGGGGCCAGTAGCACCACGCCGGCGAGCGCCCCGGCGCCGCCCGGTCCCCTGGTGACCATCACGACGTCGCCGCCCACGGTCGGGAGCCCGGCCCCCAGCCCGGCCCCGACTCCAACCGGCGTTGCTATCGCCAAGGTGGCCCCCAGCCACGCCACCCCGGCGGGCGCCAACGCCGGATTCCTGGACGCCAGCATCAACGGTGACTTCGACACCGCCTGCTCGTACGCCCTGCCGAGCGAGCAGGCGAACTGCCAGACCGTCCTCCCCAAGGGCCAGAACACAACCGTGCAGAACGGGCCGCTCACCCTCGGGAACGTCTTCACCAGCGGCAACCAGGCGTTGGTGACCCTGATCGGCACGATCTGCGCCCCGGGCGTCGGCTGCGTGACCAACACCAACCCCAGCACCGGCCTCCCGGCCAACACCGCCGGCTTCCCCGCCGCCTACCAGGACGCCCTGTCGAACTTCAACCTCACCCAGCCGTGCGAGCAGTCCGGCGGCCAGTGGTACGTGGACCTGGGCGGCGACCAGGGCGTGACGGTCTAGGTCAACGTCACGCACGTCACCGTCAAGGACCGGCGGGCGGCGGGCCGGCCTTACCCCTCAGCGCTGAGCGCGCAGCCAGTCGTACCAGCCCTCCAGGCCGTCGCCCCGGGTGGCCGACACCGACACCACCTCCAGTTTCGGGTTGATCTGGCGGGCGTAGGTGATGCACTGCTCGACGTCGAAGTTCACGTAGGGCACCAGGTCCACCTTGTTGATCACCATCAGCTCCCCCGCCCGGAACATCTGCGGGTACTTGAGCGGCTTGTCGTGGCCCTCGGTCACCGACATGATCACCACCTTGGCCCGCTCCCCCAGGTCGAACAGGGCCGGGCACACGAGATTGCCGACGTTCTCGATCAGCAGGACGGAGCGGTCCTCGGGGGCAAGGACGGACAGGCTTCGGGACACCATGCCGGCATCCAGGTGGCAGCCCGAGCCGGTGTTGATCTGGACCACGCGGGCGCCCGCCGCCTTGATCCGGTTGGCGTCCAAGAGCGTCTCCTGGTCGCCCTCGACGACGGCGAGCGGGAACTCGCCGGACAGGTCCCGGATCGTGCGCTCCAGCAGCGTGGTCTTGCCCGAGCCCGGGGAGCTCATCAGGTTGACGACCAGCATCCCCCGCTCCCGGAACCAGGACCGGTTCTGGTCCGCCAGGGCGTCGTTCTTGGCCAGGATCGCCTGCTCCAAGACGATGGTGCGCCCGGTGGGGTCGGCGTGGACGTGCGGGGCCGCCTCGCCATCGTGGTGGTGGTGGGTGTGTCCCGCGGCGTCCCCGAAGCCGGTGACCACCGCGTCCTCGCTCCCGCATCCGCACGTCGTGCACATGGCTACTCCGCCACCTCCACTTCCTTGATCTTGAGCTGCTCGCCGCCCAGGATCTCCAGGTCGGCGCTGCCACACTCGCACAGGGCGATCATGTCCTCCAGCTCCAGGTCGGCGCCGCACGTACGGCAGCGGGCCCGGCCGGGGATCTCGACGATCTCGAGCTTGGCGCCCTCCAGCGGGGTCCCCTCGCTGCACATCTCGAAGTAGAAGTACACCGATTCGGCCACCACGCCGGACAGCTTCCCGATCTCCAACGTCACCCGCTGGACGCCGCGCTCCCCCACCTTCTCGGTGACGGCGCTGATGACGCTCTCGGTGACCGACAGCTCGTGCACGGCTACTCCGGCTCGCCCAGGGAAGCTGGTGGCGTCACGGACCGGGAGCGCCGGGCGCTGGTGCCGCCGCCGAAGTTGCTGGGTGGCCGGGCGCCCCGGTTCATCGACCAGGTGACCGCCCCCAGGCGGCCCTCCTCGACCTCCTCGGCCCCCCGGTCGGCATAGTCCCGGGCGAGTATCGGCGCCGGGTCCATCCCCTGGTTCATCGCCCGGCACGGCTCCTGGTAGGCGCACCCCGGGCAGTGGGCGGGGCTGGGGTGCGGGTAGATGGGCAGGGTGGGCGACGTCATGTCCCGGGCCTCGGTGGCGATCTGCACACCGCAGGCGGCGAGCTCGGCCCGGGAGCGGGTGATCCGCGTCCGGCGGAAGGCATCGGTCCCCGAGACCGAAACCCGCTCGTCGGGCAGCTGGGCGGCCTGCATGTACAGGCGCCGGCGGCCGGACAGGCCCTCGGCGGCGGGACCTGACGCCACCGGCGATTCGCCCGGGGGAGGCACCGCCGCATCGAGGCGGAGCTCGTTGTAAATGGTCCCTGCGATCTGCATCCCGTAGTAGAAGATCTCCCAGGCCCAGCAGGCCCCCACGCCCCGCTCGTCAAGCAGCAGCTGGTCCAGCTCCTCCCAGCCGCCGTCCACGAGCCGGTGGTCGACGATCCAGTAGGCGTCGTAGGCGTCCACCACCAGCAGGTCAACCCGTCCCTTGTAGTGGATCGCCCCCCGCGGCCCGACCAGGTCGAAGCCCGGGGTGCCCGGCTCCGGGATGTTGGCGTCGAAGTCGGTGTCCACCCGCACCGGGGTGAAGGCGTCCGCCCCGGGTGCCCAGGAGAAGTAGTGCTCCAGCAGCCGCCGGCCCCGCTCCCGGTCCGCCTCCCAGGCGATCTCCTGCTCCGGGGCGACCCCGGCCCGGGCGGCATAGGAGTCCAGCTGCTTGCGCATGGACTTCTCGAAGCCCTCCATGGCGAAGCGCAGCACCAGGGAGCGGTCCCATTCCCACATCCCGGGGAAGTACCAGAGCGCCATGGCGTCGTGGACCGCCCGCTCCAGGTCGTAGACCTGGCGGGGCCGGAGCGGCTCGAGGTTCTGGCGCGAGCGCGAGCCCAGGTCCCACTGCCGCCGGCAGCGTTTGAACGACGGGCGTTCGTCCTCGCGGACCACGTCCTCCATCGCCTTGAGGCCCCCGCTCCCGCCCCGCTCAGTGCAGGTGCGGCCAGGGATCGTTGGGGTCCCACCGGCAGCGGTCGTAGCCGCCGGTCATGGACTCCAACTCCGCCAGCAGGTCGTCGAAGAAGGCGGGAACCTTGTCGGGCTGGTCCACCGGCCACTTGCCCGAGTAGTACATCCAGGCGTCCGGGAAGCCGCCGGGCTCCGGAGTGTCCACCTCGCCGCCCGGGTCGGTACGGGTCCAGTTGTAGTCCTCGCCGCGCCGCTCGATGTAGACGAGGTCACCCGCCTCGGGGCGGGCAGCCATGATGTCGTCGACGAGCTGGGCTCGGTTCACACGCGCATCCTCCCGGCGAAGATCCTGCCCTGCCAGCCTACCCCACGCACTCCCGCTGACGCCCCCCGGCGTGGGCGGCCACAGCGCGTTGCGGTCGATGTGCCTGCGCGCTCATGCTCCGCGCAGCTGGAACGCCACCCCCTGGGCGGTCTCGAAGGGCCCGGCCCGGAACTCCCAGCCCACCCGCGCCAGGCCGGCCACGCCCTCGTCGGTTGCGGTCACGCTCGTCAGCTTGCCGGCGGGCTGGCCGGCCACCAGCAGGTCCTCCCCGGGCGACACCGGCTCGCCGGTCTCCACACCCACCACGACGGTCCGCAACGGTCCGCCCGGCCCCGCCGCCAGCGCCTGCTCCCGCCCCGGGAACGGGCCCTTGGCGGAGTCCACGTAGGCACCGAGACCGGCCTCCGCCGGGAGGTCGCCCTCCACCGCGTCGATGCCCAGCCGGGCCCAGCCATTGTCGATCCGCCACGCCTCGAGGTCGTCGGGCGTGGCCAGCGTGAAGGCCTTGGAGAGCGACGTCACGAACCGGGGATGGTCCTCGGGCAGGCACGTGATGTCGGCGCCCGGGCCGAGGGCGGAGGGCGAGTAGAAGGCCGTGCCCCCGAGGTCGGGCGCCGCCGGGCGGGCGGGGAAGGCGAAGAGGCCGATGCGCGGGCTGCGGTCCTCGAGCTCGACGTCGGCGCTGCCGATTGCCAGGGCCAGGACGTCGACGACGTTGGTGGCCTGGACCGGGTCCTGCACCACCAGGAGGCTGGACCCGGGCACGGCAATGGTGACGTCGGCCAGCAGGCCCCCGGCGGCGTCCAGCAGGAGCGCGCGCTGCGAGCTGCCCGGGCGGAGGTGGTTGAGGTCCGTGGTGGTGAGCCCGTTCAGCCAGCGCACCGCGTCCACCCCGGTGACGGAGATCTTCCGCCACCCGGAGAGGTCGGCGAACGCCTTGGCCTTGGTCAGCGCCTCGAGGATCATGTCGGGCCATCATAAGCTGCGAGATATCCTCTACACGGGGAGGCGTCAGCGGCTTTTGGGAACCTTAGGAAAGAGATCCAGGCGAGGAGCGACTCGGTGAGCGAACGCGAGGGGCCCGACGGGCAGCCGCTGGTGCGCGCCACCCCCGAGGTGACCCGGCGGCTCCTGGACGCCTGGCGGGGCGAGATCGAAGCCCGGGCGGTGTACGAGGCATTGGCCGCCCGGGAGAAGGACGAGCGCCGGGCCAGCGTGCTCCGGCGGATGGCCGGCGGGGAGGCGGGCCACCTCGAGCGGGTGGAGAACCGGATGCGGGCCCTCAACATCCCCATCCCGGACCCCGCCCGCGTGCGGCTGTCCTCCTGGCAGCGCCTGCAGGTCCGGGTCGCCCCGGTCGAGCGGGTGCTCGCCGCCCGCGAGGCCGCCGAGAACGACGAGATCGTCACCGGCTACGGCGAGCCCACCGGCGACCCGGCCACCGACGAGCTCTTCGCATCGATCCGGCGCGACGAGCAGGCGCACGCCCGCCACATCGGGACCCTGTCCGGGGAACTCCCCCCTTCGCTCGGGGGCGGGACGAACCAGCCCAAGCGCCGGCTGGACCAGATCCTCGCCCGCGAGAGCTGGCACCAGCGCGGCTCCGGGTGGATCTCCGGGGCCATCTACGGTGCCAACGACGGCCTGGCGGCGGTCTTCGGCATTGTCTCGGGCGTCTCGGGCGCCACCGGCGGCTCGCACTTCGTGCTGACCGCCGGGCTGGCGGGCGCCCTTGCATCCGCCCTCTCGATGGCCACCGGGGCGTTCCTGGCCGAGCGCTCGATCGCCGAGGTCTCCGCGGCCAACGTCGAGCAGGAGCGCCGGGAGGTCGAGCAGAACCCCGACGAGGAGCGGGAGGAGGTCTCGCTCTACTACCAGCTGAAGGGTCTGAGCGAGGCGGACGCCAACGAGCTGGCGGGCAAGCTCGCCCGCAGTAAGGAGGGCCTCCTGCCCGTCCTCATCGCCGAGGAGCTGGGGGGCGCCCAGGGGGGCGAGAACCCCACGCAGGCGGCGCTGGCCGCCGGGCTCAGCACCGGGCTGGGGGCCATGGTGCCGGTGCTCCCCTTCTTCTGGCTCCACGGCATCACGGCGGTCATCTGGGCCGCCGTCGTCTCCCTGATCGCCCACTTTTTGGTGGGCGCCGCCAAGTCGCTGGTCACGCTGCGCACCTGGTGGTCGGCGGGCTTCGAGATGACGATGGCGGGCGTCATCGTGGGCGGTTGCACCTATGCGGCCGGGCTCCTGTTCCACTGACGCCGCCCGCCGCCGGGCGACCTCCCAGGCATCCGGCTCAGAGCCGGGCCAGCACCACCGCCGCCAGCGCCATCAGGAGTAGGTTCCGGCAGAGGGTCTTCCACCCGATGGTGGCGATGTGCAGGGAACCGAAGCACCGGCAGTCCGGCCGACGGCCCACTGCCATGTTCCAGCCGATGCCCAGGGCGAAGGCCCCGACCAGCCCCAGGGCGGCCCAGGCGGCCCACCAGGCCAGCGGGCCGATCAGCAGGGCCACCCCGATGGCCAGCTCCAGGCCGGGCAGCAGCGTGCCGATGGGGCGGGCGAGCGAGTAGGGCAGACCAAAGTCCACCACCTGCTGGCGGGAGTCGTCGAGATCCTGGAGCTTGCCGATGCCGGCGCCGGCCAGAACGATGGCGAGGAGGATCCGGCACACCAGCACGAGGGTCATGCGCACAGTTTGCCGCAGGCCCGGCCACGGTGCCCTTTCGCGTGCGGGGTAGGATCCCGGGGTTGAAGCCGCCCCCAACGGAGGTCCCGATGCCGACGGAGCACGATTTTGTGGAACGCATCCTCGAGGCATTCTCGTCGCTGCGCAGCCGAGCCGCCTTCGAGGTGATCCAGAACCAGTTCGAAGCCGGCGAGCTCACCTTCATCGTCGACCGGTACGGCATCCGGATCCACCTGGACCAGATCGACCCGGAACCGACGTCCGAGAGCGACACCCTCGAGGAGATGGACATGTAGCACGCGCCGGGGGCGCCGCCGAAGCGACGCCCCCGATCAACCCGAGGCAACCCGAGGCTCGCTGGGAAGCGGCCTGGATCCCGCTAGATCCCGAGTGCGTTGAGCAGTGCCACCAGCGGGTTCGGCGAGGAGGCTGCACCGGCGCCCGACGGGGCCGGTGTGGCAGGCCCGCCGACCGCCTTCGAAAGGTCGAGCAGCCCCGAGCACGCCTGCCCGCAGGCAACGCCCTTGTCCGCCGAGCTGAGGATCTGGGAGACCGCGCCACCCTGGGTGTAGCCCATCGAGAGCAGGTCGGCGACCGCCCCGGTCACGTGCGGGGTGGCCATCGAGGTGCCGGCCAGGGTGGTGTACTGGTTGGTCTTGCCGTTCACCCAGTAGGTCGACATGACGTCGTCTGCCTTGTTGCCGTCGTTGGCGCCACCGGGCGCCACCACTGCCCAGTTGTCGCTGGTGAGCTGGCTGGAGTAGTTGGCGACGGCGCCGGTGGGGCCGGTGGCGCCCACGATGAGGGCGGTGAGGGTCCCGTACGCGGCCGTGGCCCCCAGCAGCTGGCCGAGCAGCCCGCTCCCGACCCCGAACCCGGTGTTGCCGGCGGCCAGCACCGGGACCGCCCCGTGCTGCCAGGCGTAGTTGATGCCGTCCAGCAGTGGCTGCGACAGCCCGGTGGTGCCACCCAGGCCGAGCGGCAGGGTGCCGCCATCTCCAAGGCTGAGGTTGACCACCTGGGCGCCCTTGTTGACCACCCATTCGATGCCCGCCTCGACGTCGGCGTCGGCACCGGCGCCCGTGCCGTCCAGGGCCTTGGCCACCAGCAGCTTGGCGTCCGGGGCCACGCCCGCGATCCCGGTCCCGTTGTTGGTGTCGGCGGCGATGATGCCCGCCACGTGGGTGCCGTGCCCGTTGTCATCCTGGGCGCTGCCCGTGCACTTCGTCGGGTCGGCGTTGGCCCCGATGCAGTTGGTGGAGGCGACCACCTTGCCGGCCAGATCCTGGTGACCCAGGTCGATCCCGGTGTCGACGATGCCCACAGTCACGTTCTTGCCCGTGGCGAAGCTCCATGCGTTCGGCGCCCCGATCTGCTGCAACCCCCACTGCTGCGAGAACAGCGGATCGTTGACTGCGACTGCGGCGAGCGCCGACGGCGGGAGCGCCATGACCAAGCCGAAGACGCTGGCCAGGAGTGCGAGGGCTACCCGGAGCCCGGTGCTGGGTGAGAGACGGACCTGTGCGGCGACACCATGGTGCGCTACCTCGATGCTGTGACCCATCCGGTGCATTCGACCCCCTCAGCCTAGGCCTGAAACCAGCGGACGAATTCTAGCGTAGTTCTTCGGATTTGCGCGTTAGAATCTTCTAAGGGAAAGATGGTCGAGCACGGGTTAACTCCGTGCAACCGGCCGTTAGTCCAAACGAGGCGCCCGAACCCTGCCGACACCCGTGGGGGGGCTTGGGTCACCGGTCCTCCCGGTCCCCACCGCTCCCAACCGGTCTCACCGACTCATCCCGCGGCCCCCACGACCGGCCTGTTGAGCGGCCTGCCGCCCGCCGAGCCCTCGAATGAGGCGTCGCCGTAGTTGAAGATCCCGCCGTCGGAGGCCACCAGCCAGTACCCGGCGCCGTCCGGTGGCACGGCCAGGCCCACGATGGGCCGGTTCAGGTGGATGCTGCCGGCCGAGCCGAGGAACGGGGTCCCGTAGTTGAAGATCCCGCCGTCGGAGGCCACCAGCCAGTACCCAGCCCCTCCGGGGCCGGGAGCCATACCCACGATCGGTTGGTTGAGGTGGATCGCCCCGGCCGACCCGGCGAAGGCCGCGTCGCCGTAGTTGAAGATGCCCCCGTCGCTGGCGACGAGCCAGTACCCGCCGCCGCGGGGAACGGCCGCCATGCCCACGATCGGCTTGTTCAGGTGGATGGCGCCCGCCGAGCCGAAGAACCCGGCATCGCCGTAGTTGAAGATCCCCCCGTCGCTGGCCACCAGCCAGTAGCCCTGGTCGGGATTGCCTGCCGGGGGAGGCCCGCCCGAGGCGACCGGGGTCACGGCACTGGAGGGCGATGACGGCAGGCTGGTGCCCTGGCCGTTGCTGGCCGTGACCGTGAAGGTGTAGGCGGTGCCGTTGGCCAGGCCGGTGACCACGAGGCGGGTCGCCGACGGTCCCACGGTGACCGGCGCCAGCGCCGAAGTCCCGCCATGGGGCGTCACGGTGAAGGCAGTCAGGGCGCTGCCGCCGGTGTCCGCCGGCGGGGTCCAGGTGACGGAGGCGTAGCCGTTCCCCGCCTGGGCGGCCACGTTGGTGGGGGGCGCCGGGACCGCCACCGGGGTGGCCGGGTTGGACGTGGCCGCCGGGCTCGTGCCCAGGCTGTTCGAGGCCACCACCTCGAAGGTGTACGAGGTCCCGTTGGTGAGGCCGTTGATCACGGCCTGGAGGGTGGACCCGCTCACGGTCTGGCTGACCCCGGCCTGCGCCACCCCATTCACCATCGGGATGACGGTGTACGTGCGGGGAGGCCGGGTGGCGGAGGCGTTCCAGGACACCTGGACCGCCCTGTTGCCCGCCGTGGCCACGACCCCGGTGGGGGCGGCGGGCGGCGTGATGCAGTAGACGGTGCCGCGGTCGGGTGACCCTCCCGGGGTGACGAACGAGAAGTCGGCGCTTCCGGGGGCCAGCGTGAGCGCCAGGACGCCGGGCGTGCCCGACTCCTGGTACACCGCCGGGTGGCCGCTCTGGATGGAGTCGGAGGGCGCCCCGCCGGTGCCCACGACGAACTCGGTGAGGCCCTCGGGCAGGTCCGCGACCCCGCCGGTGTTCATCGGCACCAGGTGCTCGTAGTCATGGGCGTGGCCCCCGAGCACGATGGCGGCGTGGGCCTTGTACAGGTCGTTCCAGAACGCAGCGAACTCGGAGTCGTCGCCCAGGTTGGAGTTGGTGAACGCCGGGGTGTGCCAGTAGGCAAGGATGCAACTGTTGGCCGCCGCCGCCAGGCTCTGGCGCAGGAACGTCTCCTCGGCCGAGCCGGTGCCGCAGCCGCCGACCGCGGCGCACTCGCTGTCCAGTGCGATCACGGTCCAGGACCCGACGCTGTACGAGTACCAGTCGCTGCAACTGGTGGCGCGCGACCCGCAGTTCACGCTGCCGGTCTCGTTCGTGCCGGCGTTGGCGCCGCCCGGGAAGTCCCGGGAGAAGTACGAGAAGTAGGCCGGCTGCTGCTGGAGCGGGCCGCTGTCGGTCTCCGCCAGGTCGCCCCAGTCGTAGTACCCCGGCACCGGGCGGGCCACCGCGTTGTAGCCCGCCCAGCCGCTGTTGGCGTACTCCGACTGGTACATCGTGAGCGTGGTGCCGGTGCCCTGGAAGGCGTTCGAGTTCAGCCAGGCGGCGCCCGGGTAGCCCGACGGGTACTGCTCGTCACCCAGCAGTGCCAGGGCGCTGATCGATCCGAGCCCGCCCAGCAGGCCGGCGGTGGTGTCCTGGGCGCACGCGTTGTCGCAGGAGATGTCCCCCGCAGCCACCAGGAGCGGGCCGGAGGCCGCCCGGCCGGCGGCGCCCGGGACCTCGACTGCCGCCGGGGCCAGGAGCAGCCCGGCGCTCAGGAGTACTGCGAGGACGGCGGCCACCCCCGGCCGCCAACGACGGCCAGCGACCACGCCACACCGGGCCTCCACGCGCGCTGTCCCCCCCACCATCGCAGAACCTTCACCGCGCGGGCAGGAGGTTTCCAGCGCCCCGCCCGGCGCTCAGAGGTGATGATACCCAAGGAGGGACAGGGCGAAGCGTTAATTTGCGGAGAAGAGCGCCCCGATCGACGAGAATGTGGAGTTGCTGTCCTGGACGGCAGTCGGCGATATCGAGGCCGATACCGAGGGCTGGGCCACCACCTCGTTGGACCGCAGGTCGTTGCCGTACACGCAGCCCCAGGTGGAGCCGCTTCCGGCGTTGCCCGACACCGCCAAGTAGCCGAAGTAGCCCTCTGCGGTGGAACTCGGATTCAGGGTCGGGAGGGCCGGGCTCCTGCTGGAGCTGCCGTCGTCCACCTCTCCGGTCTTGTCGGCGGTCCACACCGTGGAGCTGCCCTTCGACGAGTGGAAGACCACGGCGTCCAGCGACTCGGCGCTCTCGGGGTCGCTCATCGTCTCGGTGGTGACGGGATTGAAGCTGACATTGACCGTACTGGAACCCGAACTCGTTGCCTCACCCCACCACAGCTCGATCTCGTGGACGCCGTCGTTGGTGAAGTACGAGTCGGCGTTGTGCCAGGAGGAGACGTGGCCGCCGGTGACCCCGCCGACCGAAAACGCCGTATCGGTGGCCCCCGGGAATTTGGTTTCAATCGCCAGCGCGACCAGATCACCGGAGACCGGACTCACATCGGCCTGGATCGACGTCGCGGCGGGCTGGTTGTTGGCATAGATGAAGTCACCGCTCTTCGTGATGGTGGCGGGTGCGGTGCTCGAGTAGGTGAAGTGGTCCGCCCCGCCGGTGGCGCTGGTACCCCCAGGCCCGGTGAGGGTGACGTCGACGGTCCCGTTCGATCCGGCCGGCGACTGGGCGAAGATCTGCGTGCTGGACTGGTCGAGGATCGTCCCGGGCACCGACCCGAACCTGACGCCGTTCACCCCGCTCAGGTTGCTGCCATTGATGGTCACGTAGGTGCCGCCGGCGGTCGAGGCCGTGGAGGGAGCGACCTTGGTGACCGAGGGCGGCGGCACCTGGTAGGTGAACTGGTCCGCCGTCGTGGACGAGCTGGTGCCGTGCGCCGTGGTCACGGTCACGTGCACCGTGCCCGCGCCCTCGACCGGTGAGGTGGCGACAATCTGGGTGCTGGTGTCGCTGGCGATCGTGCCCCCCGTGGTGCCGAACTTGACCGCGGTGGCCCCGGCCAGGTTCTGGCCGGAGATCGTGACTGAGGTGCCGCCGGTGGTCAGCCCGTGGGTCGGCGAGATCCCCGAGACGCTGGGCGCCCCGACGAAGTAGGTGAAACGGTCGGCGCTCCCGGTGCCACTGGTCCCGAACTGCGTGGAGACCGTGATGTCCACGCTGCCCGCTCCCTGCGCCGGGGCGGTGGCCACGATCTGGGAGTCGGCGTCCGAGACGATGGCACCCGCCACTGTCCCGAATCGGACCGCGGTGGCCCCGGCGAGGTGCTGGCCGGTGATGGTCACCGCGGTGCCCCCGGTGGTCGCCCCTCCGGTCGGGGCGACGGAGGTCACCACCGGTGGGACGGGCGGCGAACCCGCCGTTGAGCCGGTCCCGGCCCCTGCTGCGCCCACGATCGGAGCGGCGAGCGTCAGGGCTCCGGCGGATCCCTGGAAGCCGGCGTCGCCGTAGTTGAAGATCCCGCCGTCGCTGGCCACCAGCCAATAGCCGCCGCCGTCCGGGGTGGGGGCCATGCTGACGATCGGCCGGTTCAGGTGGACGGCGCCCGCCGAGCCGTAGAACGGCGTGGAGTAGTTGAAGATGCCACCGTCCGATGCCACCAGCCAGTAGCCCGAGCCGGCGCCGCCCGGGGCCATGCCGACGATGGGCTTGTTGAGATTGATCGCGCCCGCCGAGCCGAAGAACCCGGCGTCGCCGTAGTTGAAGATCCCACCGTCGGAGGCCACCAGCCAGTAGCCCCGGCCATCTGCGGTGGAAGCCATGCCCACGATGGGTTTGTTCAGGTGGATGCCGCCGGCCGAGCCGGAGAACCCGGCGTCGCCGTAGGTGAAGATCCCACCGTCGGAGGCCACCAGCCAGTAGCCGTTCCCATCGGCGGTGGCGGCAAGGCCCACCACGGGCTTGTTCAGGTGGATGGCGCCGGCGGAGCCGAAGAACCCGGCGTCGCCGTAGTTGAAGATCCCGCCGTCGGAGGCCACCAGCCAGTAGCCCTGGCCCGAGGCCGGCGCGGCCCCGGCGGCCGGATCGGCGGCGGGGGTGGTCACTGCGGCGGGAGCTGCCCCGGGCGCGGCGGCCCCGGCGGGGGCTGCCAGGCCGGCCATGCCGGCGGGCAGGAGGACGATGACGCTCGCAGCCAACGCACCCCGCGCCCTCCGCTCGCCCCGAAAGTACCCCGCCGCGCGCCTCAGCCTGCCCATCTCGCTCCTCCAGTCCTCGCGACCAGCCAACGCAGCCCCAGGGCCAGCGTGCCTGCGCCTCCCTACCGGCGTCCCCCTACGTGGTGCCTGCCGGACCGGGATCCTATCGAGCGCTGGCCCACTACTGAGGCATTTCGGTCGCCGTACCCAGTCCTGCCAACCGGTGGCCGTGCCCGAAGCACGCGTGAACTCCCTCCCCAGGGCCCCCCACGGTCCCACGCGCCCGCGGCCACGGTCGCCGACGGTTGCAGTGAATGTCGGCGCGTTGCCCAGGGATCTGAAGCCCTTAAGACGGCAAATCGCGGGCCCTGGCTCAGGCTGGCTCAGGCCGGCTCAGGCTGGCTCAGGCCTGGTCGGGGTCCATGAGCGGCAGGTCCAGGCGCAGGCGGATGCGCTGGGCCGGGCCGAGGTTGGCGTCCAGCCATTCGTGGTTCAGCTCCATGGCGTCGAAGTCCTTCCAGATGCGCTCGTCCCCGGCACAGCTGTACTTCCGGCAGATCCCCGGCCGGTCGGCGTAGACCCCGCAGAACCCGGTGGCCCGGTCGTTGTGCGTGCAGTACCCGTCCCGGTCATGGCGGATCATGTAGGGCCACCCGAGGTCGAAGCGCACCGCCCCGGCGTCCACCTCCCCGCCGGTGAGGGCGAAGTGCAGCTTGCAGCACACCGCGTGGCAGACGTGCATGCGCTCGCCACAGTTGACCTCGCGGGTCGGATCCGGCCGGGCGCCTTCGGCCCGCATGGCGATGGTGGGCCAGGGGACACCCTCCGGCGATCCATCCGGCTCCCCCGCCCCGCCGGGGGCGGGGTCCCCTTCCGGGAGCGCCACCTCCGCGGGCACGACGCCGGCGGCGCGCAGGGTGCCCACCAGGTCATGGAGCTCGCGCTCGATGCGGGTGGAGCGGGCGGCGATGCGCTCGAATGCGGCGTGGGTGAAAAGGCTACCCCGCTCGACCATGCGGTCCAGCTCACCCACCCGGTCGGGCGCCGCATCCGCCGGGGAGGGGGTCACATCATCTGCCATGGGGGGCGTCGGTGTCATCGTCGGGGAGACCTCCTGCGGCCAGTATGACCGCCGGTGGCGGAGAATCGGCACATGGGGACCACGTTGGGGACCACGTTGCTGTCCGACCTCGCCACCACATCGGAGGCGGTGGCGGCCACCCCCGGCCGCCGGGCGAAGATCGGCCTCCTGGCAGCCACCCTCCGCCGCCTGGCCCAGGACGAGGCCGCAGTGGCGGTCGCCTACCTGTCCGGGGCGGTCCCCCAGGGCGCCCTGGGCGTCGGGTGGGCGTCGGTACGCGACCTGCCGCCAGCCCAGTCGGCTCCCCCGTCGGTCACCATCCTCGACTTGGACGCCACCTTCGCCCGGCTGGCGGCCACCGCCGGGACCGGGTCGCAGGCAGCCCGCCGGTCCGAGCTGCACGCCCTCTTCTCCCGGCTGACCTCCTCCGAGCGCCGCTTCGTCCTCGGGCTCCTTTCCGGCGAGCTGCGCCAGGGGGCCCAGGCGGGGGTCGTGACCGAATCGGTGGCCCAGGCGGCCGGGGTGCCAACCGCCGAGCTCCGCCGGGCGCTGCTCCTCGCCGGCGACCTCCCGGCGGTCGCCGGCGCAGCCCTTGCCCACGGGAGCGACGGGCTGCGCCAGTTCCGCCTCGAGGTGCTCCGCCCGCTGAAGCCGATGCTGGCGCAGAGCGTCGCCGACCCGGCCGCCGCCCTTGCCCGCATCTGCCCGGCGGCCGTCGAGTGGAAATTCGACGGCGTGCGCATCCAGGTGCACCGCCTCGACGCCACCGTGCGGGCGTTCAGCCGCACCCTGGCCGACGTGACACCCCGGGTTCCGGAGCTGGTCCGGGCGATCCAGGCCCTCCCCACCGGCTCGCTGATCCTGGACGGGGAGCTGCTCGCGCTGCGCCCCGACGGCCGCCCACGCCCCTTCCAGGAGACGATGAGCCGCTTCGGCACGCAAGAACCCGCAGCAGCCCGACCCGGGCGGATTGCCGGCCCGGTTGCCGGCACCCTGGCGATGGTGTTCTTCGACTGCCTGCACGCCGACGGCGAGGACCTGATCGACCTGCCGGCGGAGGAGCGGTTTGCGGCCCTGCGGGGCCTGGTCCCCGCCGATGTGGTGGTGCCGCACGCCCTCGTGGCCGATGCCCCCGGCGCCGAGGCCTGCCTCGACGCCGCGCTGGCCGCCGGGCACGAAGGCGTGATGGTGAAGGACCCGGCGGCGCCCTACGAGGCCGGCCGGCGGGGAGCGGCCTGGCTCAAGGTCAAACGGGCGCACACGCTGGATCTGGTGGTGCTGGCCGCCGAGTGGGGCCACGGCCGGCGCCGGGGCTGGTTGAGCAACCTGCACCTCGGGGCGCGCGGGCCGGGCGGCACCTTCGTGATGCTGGGCAAGACCTTCAAGGGGATGAGCGACGCCGTGCTGGCCTGGCAGACCGCCGAACTCCTGGCCCGGGAGGTGCGCCGGGACGAATGGACGGTCTACGTGCGCCCCGAGCTGGTGGTCGAGGTCGCCTTCGACGGCATCCAGTCCAGCTCCCGCTACCCGGGCGGCGTGGCCCTCCGCTTTGCCCGCATCAAGGGGTACCGCACCGACAAGCCTGCGGCCGGGGCCGACACCATCGAGACCATCCGCTCCCTCAGCACGTGAACCGGTCAATAATGGACGGACCGACGCAGCGGGACGGGGCGAGGTCCAGGAGGGGGCATGGACGACCAGGAGATCTTCGACCGCATCAATGCCATGGCGCACGAGGAGCACCAGCTCTTCGAGAAGGAGTCCCGGGGCGAGGCAAGCCGGGAGGAGAAGACCAGGCTCGCCGAGCTCGAGGTCGCCCTCGACCAGACCTGGGACCTGCTCCACCAGCGGCGGGCGCGGCGCAGCGCCGGTCTGGACCCCGACCAGGCGCAGGTGCGTGACCCGGGCACGGTCGAGGGGTACCTGGGATGAGCAGCCGATGAGCGACACCGAGCGGCTGGCCTGCACGCACCTCAACCGGATCCAGGAGGTGACGCCCCGGACGACCGGGTGCGAGGAGTGCCTGGCCACCGGGGACCTGTGGGTGCACCTCCGACTGTGCATGACCTGCGGGCACGTGGGCTGCTGCAACAGCTCCCGGAACCGCCACGCCGCCCAGCACTATGCCGAGACCGGGCACCCGGTGATGCGCTCGTTCCAGCGGGGGGAGACCTGGTACTGGTGCTTCGCCGACGAGGTCGAGTTCGAGCTGGAGTAGCGCCGAGGCACGGTCACGTCAGGGCCGTGATGCGGCGGCCGCAGCTTCCAGCCGGGCGAGGTACGACGCCAGCCCGGCGGCCAGGGTGTCATAGGAGAACCGGTCCACCGCCCGGCGGCGGGCCTCGGCCCCCATCCGGGCGCGCAGGTGGGGATCGCCGAGCAGGCGGCCCAGGGCCTCCGCCACCCCCCGGGGATCCTCCGGATGGTCCACGACCAGCCCGGTCTCGCCGTCGGCCACCGCCTCGGGCGCCCCGCCGCTGTTGCCCGCCACCTGGGGCACGGCGCATGCCGCCGCCTCGAGGAAGACGATCCCGAACCCCTCCTGCTCGAGGCCGCCCCAGCGGGTCCGGTTGGGGGCGGCGAACACGTCGGCGCACGCATAGAGGTCCGCCAGCAGGTCATCCGGCACCGACCCCAGGAAGCGCACCGGCGCCCGCTGCCGGCGGGCGCGCTCCTCCAGCCGTTCCCGGTCCCGACCCGTACCAGCGACCGCCACCGTCAGGCCGGAGAAGTCCCGGGACACCCGGGCGGCGGCGTCGATCAGGACATCAGCCCCCTTGCGGGGCACCAGCCGCCCGACGTTGACGACCAGCGGCCCGTCCGGCAGGCCGAACTGCCTGCGGGCAGCCTGGCGGGCCGGCTCCTCGAGAGGCCGGAAGCGCTGGGTATCCACCCCGGGGGGCACGACGGCGAGGTCGAGGTCGCGCCCCGCCGCCCGCTGGACCTCGCTCGCCACCCACGACCCGGCCGCCACCGCCCCCGCCGCCCGGCGCAGCACCCGGCCCACCGGTGCCCGGCTGACCGGCAGGCGGCCCGGCACCGTGATCTCGGCCCCGTGGGCCACGACCGCGTAGGGCCGCCCAAGCCGGGGACCCAGGGCGCCGAGGGGCAGGACCGGGTCCAGGACGACCAGCGCCGAGCCCGTCTCCCCCGCCAGGCGTTGGATCCGGCGTTTCAGGTGCCCGGATGGCCACAGCACCGTGCGGGGTACCCGCTCCACCCGGAAGGGCTGCGACGCGTCGAAGGCGGCGTCGCCCGGGTGCACCGTGGTGAGGACGGAGAAGCTGTCCGGCGGCAGGCGGCGCCACAGCTCCCAGAGGTAATTCTGGATGCCGCCGACCTTGGGGGGGAAGTCGTTGGTGACCAGCAGGTGGGTCACGAATCGACAGCGGTCTCCGCCTGCTCCGGCCGCCCCTCGGGGACGCGGTGGCCGACGCGCAGCGAGAGGTACGACAGGCCCCCGACCGGGATCGGCAGCCAGAAGCTCACCAGCCGGTAGGCGATGACCCCGAGACCGGCGACGTCGTGCGGGGCACCGAAGACGATGAGGGTGGAGGTGAGGACGAACTCCACCACCCCGATGCCGCCCGGCGTCAGGGGGATGACGGCGACGATGTTGCCCAGGGAGTAGCAGATCAGCAGGGCGTCGGGCTGCAGGTGGTAGTGGAAGGCCGCCAGCATCACCCACAGGGCGCCGGCATCCAGGACCCAGTTCAGGGAGGCGAAGCCCACGGCCTGGCCCAGGAGCTTGCGGTTGGCGGCCATGAGCCGGAGCTGGTCCGCCACCCGCTCCACCAGGGCCACCACGGACTCCTCGTCCAGGAACTTGACCCGCCGGCACACCGCGCGCACCACGCGCAGGGACTTCTCCTCGCCCCGGGTGAGCCCGAACACAACGAAGCCAAAGAAGCCCACCAGCACCACGCCGATGAACGCGGCGGCGACGTAGAACACCTTCGGGATGGCCGAGGTGTCCCCGGCCGTGTGGGTGAGCGCCCGCAGCGGGATGGACAGGACCAGGCCCACCCACAGCAGGCTGTTGAGGATGACCGCCGAGCCGATGCTCTGGACCGCCAGGGTCAGGCCGGCATCGCTCTTGCGGACGCCGGCCTCGGTCAGCAGGCGGAAGCCGAGGCCGGTGCCCGCCGCCGACCCGCCCGGGATCACCCGGGTGACCGCCAGCGTGGCCAGGTCCACCCGCAGGATACGGGCGAGGGTGGGCGTGGGGCCGAACTGGGTGAGGACCGACCTCGTCAGCAGGGCGTAGGCAACCAGCGATGCCGCCTCCAGGACCAAGCCGGCGGCGACGAAGCCCAGGTTGATATGGGTGAGGAGGCTGACGTGGCCCTTCTGGGTGCTGAGCTTGACGAGGACGTAGTAGATGAGGACGACGGCGATCGCCACGCCCACGACGCGGCGCAGCATCTTCGGGATCCGGAAGCGGTGATGCCGGCGCTGAGCGGCGGGAGCCGGGGCACTCATGGCGTGGCCTGCGGGTCCGGGAGGGGACGCGTCTCCCCCCGAAAGTCACCGCGCGAGTTCACGGACCGGCACCTCCTCGACGCCCGGCACCAGCCGACCGGCCAACGCCGGGCGGCGACGCCCAGACCATTTCAACACACGGAATTTACCGCGGTGTGGTTTGTCGGCATCCGTCGCCCTGCAGGCTGTCGCCCAGGCTGGTTTTCGACCATGGCGACAGCACAACGCCGGGTGCGCGTCGGGGCCTCGGTGGGGGCCGGGCCCTACCTGCACGCGTGGTACAGCCAGGGGATGTACTACTCCACCAACTATCCCGCGGATGAGGGGTGAGGTCCGATTTCCACCAGCCCGGTCTGGCCGTAGCCGGGCCGTGCGTGCGGTCCCGTGGGGTCAGGCCAGTGGAGCGGGGGATCGGCAGGAAGCGGAGCCGGTCAACGAAGCCCTGCTGCAGGTCCTCGGCCACCGCCGCCGCCGAGCCCATGCCCCGAACAGCATTGAGGAATGCGCGGCCGCCCACCGGTGTTGCTCCCCCCGTAGCCTGCACCGCAGGCGGAGCCGGAGGGACGATGGACACGCAGGCCAGGGCGCGGGTGGTGTCGGTGAACGTGGGCGGGGTCCGGGAGGTCACCTACCGCGGGAAGCCGCGGACGACGGCCATCTGGAAGGACCCGGTCGAGGGCCCGGTCGGCGTGAGCAACGCCGGCGTCGTGGGCGACCGCCAGGCCGACCCCACCGCGCACGGCGGCCCCCGCAAGGCGGTGTACCTCTACGGCACCGACGACCTGGCCTGGTGGGAGGCCGAGCTGGGTGAGCGGGTCGGGCCGGGCACCTTCGGCGAAAATCTCACCGTGGCGGGCGTGGTGATCAATGACGCCCGCATCGGCGAGCAGTGGCGGGTGGGGAGCGCCCTGCTGGAGGTCACCCAGCCCCGCTTTCCGTGCTGGAAGCTCGGGTTCCGCATGGGGGACCCCCGGTTCCCGAAGCGCTTCCTGGAGGCCGGGCGGGCGGGAACTTATGTCACCGTGCTGAGCGAGGGTGCGGTGCAGGCAGGCGACGCCATCGAGGTGGTCACCCGGCCCACGCACCCGGTGACGGTGGGCCTGGTGGCCCACCTGAACCACGCCGACCGGGAACTGGCCCTCCTCCTGCTCCAGGCCGCCGAGGCCGGGATCTCGCTGGACGAGTGGCAGGACCTCCTGGGCCAGGCGGGAGTCGGCTGACCCGGGCGGCGAGCGGCTGCCTGAACCGATGGCCACGCCGGACGAGATCCTCGCCGCCGCCCGGACGGTGGTGCTGGTGGACTGCCCGAGCCGATCGGTCCCGGAGGCCCTGGCTCGCGCCGGCTTCACCGTCGGCGTAAAGGGCGGGGCGGGACCGGCGGACTTCTCGGTCTTCGAGGTCGACGAGGCTCCCGGAGGTCCCGCCAGAGGGGGTCCCGCCACCGGCGAGATCGGCGCAGCGGGAAGTTCCCGCACACTTCCCCGCCTCGCCGAGCCGCAACGGTCCGGTGTCTAGTTCGGATGACCTGCTCTCACGATAATTAAAGAAGACCTGGCATCCAAAAAACCCAACAAACCCCTTGACAGATCCGGCGTCTGCCCCCTAGTGTCGGCTGGCAAGGAGACATCAAGTGCTTCGGCCACCTGCGGGGCCTCTGACCACTCGGGGGCTCTGAGCGTCGCTCATGTGAGCTCACAGGGTACTTCGTCGCATTCTGCCCCGCTTCCACCGTCCCAAACCCGTCCAATAGGAGCTTGGTGGGGATGCGCCACGGGAAGTTCCCCTGGCGCCGGACCGGAGGTCACGCATGGCACATATGGCACCCGTAGATGCAGTGGCACCCATCCACGTGGCGGCCCCGCCGGTCGGCGTGCGACCGGCGCCCGCCGGTGTCGTGCACCCGCCCGGTGCCAGGCGGGCGGCCACCGCCCAAACCGCGCACCTCCCGATCCCCGCCCTCCTGCTCCTGGCGGGCCTTGCCACGGGCGCCGCGGCGCAGGGTGGGTACCACACCGCAGGCCAGATCGGGATGGCGGGCTTCCTCGGTGCCGCGCTGGTCGCCTCAGTTGCCGCCTCGTTCTCCGCCCGCCGCCCGCCTTGGCGGATCCTCTCCGCGGTCCCGGTCCCCGCCGCCGCCACCCTGGCGGCCTGGGCGGTGGTGAGCGGAGCCCGGGCGGGCGACACCCGGGCCGCCCTCTCCATCGTCGGCCTGCTGGCCGGCGTTGCGGCGGTGGTCATCGTGTGCCAAGCCCTGAGCGGCCCGCAACGCGAGCTCCTCGTGTCCGGTGCCGTCGCGGTCGGGGCCCTCGTGGCGCTCACCGGCTGGGCCGGCGTCGCCTTCCGCTCCGCACCCTGGGCTCTGGAGAGCAGCGGGCTGTGGCGGGCCGCCACCACCCTCACCTATGCCAACGCGGCAGCTGGGCTGCTCGTACCCCTGGCCCTGGTGGCGATGGCCGCCTTGTGCGGGGCAGCGCTGCCCAAGCCACCGGTCACCCGTCCCGGCCTGGGGCGGGCCCCCTCTCCCCTGCTGGGCGCCGGCGCGTTCGTGCTCACCCTGGGCGCGGTTGCCACCCTAAGCCGGTTCGGTTTCCTGACGCTTTGCCTGGGCTTCGCCATCCTGGCGGCGCTGCTGGGCCCCGGGCGCTTGGTACGCCATGCCGCGGCCCCGGTCCTGGGAGCCGGCCTGGCGCTCGCCACCCTGCTGCCCTCGGTTCCGGGAGACCACCCCGCCCGGCCGCTTCTGGCGGCTGCCGGGCTCCTTGCCGGGCTCCTCATCGCCGTTGCCGGGCCCGCGCCGGTCGGCCACCTCGGGGAGGCCCTCGGGCGGCGCCGGGCCGCCGTGGCCCTCGTCGCCCTGGGCGTGGTAGCCGCGGGCACCCTGGCGGTGCTGGCTCCCACGCTGCACGCGGTCTCGGCCGTCCGCCTCAATCTGGCGTCGCCCGCCCGGACCCAGTCCACCCAGGCGGCGCTCCGGCTGGCTGCCGGCCACCCGCTCACCGGCGTGGGGCCGGGCAACGCCGGCCTGAGCTGGGCGGGGCCGGGCGGGTCCCGCCTCTTCTCCCGGTACGCCCACGACGAGTACCTCCAGACCCTCGCCGAGTTGGGCGCCATCGGGGCCGGCCTCTTGCTGGTGCTCCTCGTGTCCGCCGCGGGTCAGGTTGCTCGAGGCCGCCGGCTGGTCCCCAGCCGGGCACTGTGGGCCGGTGCGGTCGCCGGTCTCGCCGCCTTCGCCCTGCACAGCGGCGCCGACTTCCTGTGGCACATCCCGGTCATCCCCCTCACGGCAGCACTCCTCATCGGCATCACGGCACCACCCAGAACCACCGCCGTCGCCACTCCGGGTGGCGGTTCCGCCAGTCCCTCGAACCAGGAGGTGTGAACCATGCTTCGACGACGTTGGCTCACCGTCGCAGTGACGCTCGCAGCAGGCACCACCCTCGGCCTTGCCCTCCCGCACCTGGGTGCGGTGGCGCAGTCCTCTCCCCCGTCATCGCCGCCTGCGGCGATGGTCCACATCGATGGCGCCACGCTGGCCGCCAAGGGCGCCGGGGTGACCGTGGACCTCTCGGTCACCTGCCCCACCAACGCCCAGTTCGCGTTCCTGAGCACGCAGGTGGTGGAGCGTAACGGCAACGGCGTGGCCTCCGGGGTCGGAGGGACGCAGACCAACATCCCGTGCACCGGCTCGACGACGACCACGACCGTCACCGTGCCGGCCACCAGCCCGGGCCGAGCGTTCAAGAAGGGCCCGGCCCTGATCACCGCGACCCTCTCCTTCTGCGACTTCTCGGTGCCGAGCAACCCGTGCACCTCCGTCGCAGACAGCCAGACGGTCGATATCACGCGCTAGCCCGGACCCACAGCACCCACGAACCGCGGGATCCCGGTCCCGCGGTTCGTCGCGCGCTGGCCTGGACCTCGGCCGCAGCCGCCAACCGGTGCGACCAGCTGGAGGCGGCGCGGTGCCTACATCCCGGGGAGAGCGAGATAGGGCAGGACCTCCATGCCCGGCGTCCCCGGCGACCGGAGATGCGGGTGGCCGTCCACGAGGGCCGTGGCCGCCTCCAGCGAGTCCGCCTCCACGATGCTGTAGCCGCAGACCTGCGAGCTGCTGGAGCCCACCGAGCCCCCCTCCAGGTGGTTGCCCGGCCCGATCGGGGAGCCGAGATCGACGAGCGCCGGGCCGCAGGATGCCGCCCACTGCTGCCACAGCGCCATGCCGGCCGCCGACTGCTCCGGGGTCAGGTTGGTCATCATCTGCTGGACGGTGGCGGGATCCGCGGTGTAGAGCACGATGAACCGGGCCATGGCGCCTCCTTTTTTCGTGTCGCCTCCCCAGACAGCCTGAGCCAAGCACCCGGCCGAGAGCGCGTCAAGGGGGAGACGGGTCAGCCCTCCAGTCCGCCGGCCGGCTCACACCGGGGGCAGTCCAGTTCCATGCCGATCCGCCCCGCCCGGCCTTCGTCGGTCTCCACCCAGGGGCGCAGCTGGAACGGAGGGCGGTGGCGGACGTGTTGGGTGTGCCCGCAGTCGAGCTCGGCCACCCAGTCCCCCTCCTGGTCCTGGTGGAAGCCGACGATCAGGCGGAGCACGGCGCAGCCTCAGGTGGCGGGATGCCGGGAGGACGGCTCCGGCGCCAGCCGCTAGACGGGTACATGACCCGACTCCAGGGAGGCGAGGCCTGCGGGGGCTGACGGTACGTCCGTCAGCTGTCCAACGAGTGCGGCACCCAACAACAAGGCCCCTCCCGCCAGGAGCGGCCATCCCAGGCTCTCGCGACCGAAGGCGACCGATAGGGCGCCCGCCACCACGGGCTCCAACGACAACACCAGGGCCGTCGGCACGGCGCCCATCCGAGCCTGCCCGTACAGCTGGGCTCCAAAGGCCACCAATGTCGCCAGGAGCCCGGCAAACGCGGCTGACGCCAGCAGTCCCGGGGTCGCATGGACCCGGCCGATCGAGCCCTTCAGCACGCAAACCACGGCGGCCAGGGCCGTGACACCGACGAGTTGCATGGCCGTGAGGTCGACGATCTCCTGTGCCCGAACCACCCTTTCCGCCACCAGGAGGTAGCCGGCGAAGCCCAGGGCACACAGGACGGAGAACGTATCCCCCGCCGTGAAGTGGTTGAGAGACTTGAGATAGATGATGCCCGCCCCGATGGCGGCGAAGCCCACCGCCACGAGCGTCCCGGCCTTAGGGCGCCGCCCCCGGAGGAGGGCATCGACGGCTGGGACGATCACAACCGAGAGGCTGGTGAGGAACGCGACCCGCCCCGGCGTGGACAGTCGCAGTCCCTCCGTCTGAAGGGCGAGGCTGGCGTAGAGGAGCCCGGCCAGGATCCACCCGCCGGGCCTTCGCCACACTGGTCGGTGCAGCCCTTTCCACCACAGCAGCGGGATGATCCCCAGACCGGCCACAAAGAAGCGCAGCGCAAGGAAGGCATCGACGGGAGTGGATCCCAGGCCGCCCTGAATGACGGGGAAGGATGCTCCCCAAATGACGACTGCCACGAGGAGCGCCCCGAGTCCAGAGAACCTGGGCGACCTCATATCACCCGGGATCCTACGATCACTCGGCCGCGCTCAGGAGCAGGTCCTGGTGAGCACCAGGACGGGTCTCTCGAGCGCTCCCGGTGGCCGGGACGACCGTTAGGTGGCGCTGTAGCCGAGCAGCTGATCCCCTTGGAGACCGTGCACGCTGAAGTTGAAGGAGATGATGACCCGCTCCAGGTCGCCCTGGTAGGGCAGCGCCATGTGGGCCAAGTAGGAGGGGAACAGCAGCAACTGGCCCACAATCGGCTCGATGTCGTGACTGGGCGGCATCAGGTAGGCGTTGCCGGCGTCCACAAAGGCACCGCCCAGGTGGGTGAAGTTCTGGCCGTAGAGCCGGGTCACCCCGTTGGCCGCCCCGTAGACCGGGTTCTGGATGCGCTTCGAGGACTCGTCGATCTGCACGATGTACACACCGGACCACGAGCAGTTCCCGTGCGTGTGCACGTCATGGAACGTGCCGCTGCTGCTGCACTGGAACCACATGCCCTCAATGCCCACGCTGACCTTGGCAATCTGGCCCGCCCACGCCTGCTGGTTGGCCGCGGTGACGGTCTCGTTGACGCTGCCGACCAGCCACTCCACCCAGTGCCGCCAGCCGCCCAGCCTCACGACCTGGAGCAGGTCGTCGTCACTGGCGAAGAACGCCCCGGGCTCCTGGCCACGCTTGCGCTGCTGCACGGCCCGGATCTGCCCGAAGGCCTCGACAAGCTGGGGATTGAGCTGGGCGGCCTCCGGGTACCGGTGCACCCCGATGGGGGTCGGCCACAGCAAACGAAGTCCGCCGTTCTGGGTCATTTCCGTCCCTCCTTGTCGCCGCGCGTACAGCAGGCCATGATAGCCGAGTACGGTTCTTGCGCCCGCGTCACAGGGAACCGAGCTCACGCGGCCGCGCCCCGCAGGTTCTTGCGCGGGGAACTGGGTGCTCCGAGGACAGCACCAGGCGTGGCTGCTCCCTCAACTTGTGTCGGAGAGGGGATTTGAACCCCTATGAGCTTGCGCTCACTAGGCCCTCAACCTAGCGCGTCTACCAGGTTCCGCCACTCCGACCCGGAACCGCCCAAGTATAGCGACCGCATCGGGGGGCCTCTGCCCGGCCCGGATGCCTACGGCGCCAAGCTCAGCCGGGATACTTCGAAGCCGCCCAGCAGGTCCACGTAGAAGCCGTGCACCCGGGCGTCGGCGGCGTCGTGGTTGCGGTAGAAGCCGATCGGGGCCACGGCCATGTCGGACAGCACCTTGCCCTCGACGTAGCGGTACAGCAGCAGGCTCTGCGCGGTGTCGCTGACCCCCCGGGCGGCATGGAGCACGTACTGCACCGCCCCGTCGGAGTAGCCGGTGTGGTTGTCCAGCGACTGGCTGGAGAACAGCGGGGTCAGGAACCAGTCCGCCAGGGGGTAGTCGGCCACCCACACCAGGAGGAACATCTCCTGGCTGTTGGAGTTGAGCATGGCCAGGTAGTCGGCAGGCGAGTGCGGCCGGAGCTGCAGGGTGATCCCCACCGCCTTCAGGTCGGCGGCCATGGCCTGGGCGAGGGCGTCGCTCGGCCCCCCGGCCGGGTAGTCGAAGGCGATGCTCGGCCCGCCATTGGAAGCGTTGGGGAACGCCGCCTTCACCAGCGCCCTGGCCTGGTCGGGCTGGTAGGTGCAGGTGGTGGCGCACGCCAGGTCGCTGTGGCCCGGGAGCCCGGGGGGGACGATGCTCGTCGCCGGGGTGAGCACGTTGCCGTACACCTGGGACGCCAGCGACTTCCGGTCGAGGGCGAAGCTGACCGCCTCCCGCAGCCGGGGGTCGCTCACTGCCGGGTCCTGGAGGTTGAAACCCAGGTAGAGCCCCCCGGCCAGCGGGCCGAAGCCCCGGCTCCCGAACTGGGCCACTGCCGAGGACATGGCGTCGGGCGGGACCTCACCCACGTCCACCCGGCCGGAGTGCAGGTCGTTCAACACCGCATTGGGCGACGGGCTGACCACCAGCGTCACCTCAGGGATCGCGGGCGCCGGCCCCCAGTAGTCGGGCGACCGGCGCAGGGTCAGCGGGCCTTTCAGGCCGCTGTTTGAGGTGAGCTCGTACGGTCCCGAGCCCACCGGGCGCTTCATGAACCCGCTCGGGTCGGCCTGGACCTGGTCGGCGGGCAGCGGGGCGGTTGCCGGATCGGTCAGGACGTACGGGAAGTCCACCCAGGGGCTGGTGATCGTGATCTGCAGTGTGTGCGGGTCCAGGGCCTGGACGCCGGACAATGAGGTGGCCGTGGCGGAGACGTTGACGTCATCGAAGCCCTGGACCGGTTTCAGCAGGTAGGCAAGGCTGGAGTCGGTGGCCTTCTGGGCGAGGCGGTTGAGGGCGAAGGCCACGTCGCCCGCGGTGACCGTCACCCCGTTCTGGAACCGGGCGTCCGGGCGGAGGTGGAACACGAACCGGGTGCCATTGTCCTGCACCTCCCAGCGCTCGGCCAGCTTGGGGACCAGGGCATAGGTCTGGCGGTCGTAGCCCACCAGCGGCTCGAAGATCTGCTCCGCCACCAGCAAGTCGGAGGGGTTGACCCGCAGGGCCGGGTCGAGCGTGGTGGGCGGCCGGATGCCGATCCGCAGGTCGCCCGGTGGCGGGGTGGGCCGGGGTGAGGCCGGTTTCGCCCGCGGATGCCCCGTGAAGATGCAGGCCGGGAGGCAGACCGCCAGCACCAGGACCAGCGCCAGACGGCCGCGAGCCCGGCCGTGGCCGGCCCGCCAAGGCAATCCGCACCCCACGATCAGCCCCGCAGCGCCACGGTGCGCAGGGTCGGGTCACCGAAGGGGTCCATCCCCAGCCCCGACCAGCGGGCCAGGCGGGCGAGGCGGACCCCGCCCGGCCAGAAGAGCGGGATCACCGGGAGGGTGGCGAGGGCGTCCCGTTCAGCCTGCGTGTAGGCGGAGGCCCGGGCTGCCGGGCGGGTGATCGCCCGGGCTGCGGCCAACGACGCGTCGAGGGCCGGGGAGGAAAAGCCAGTGAGGTTCAGGTCCCCCCCGGTGCCCGCGACGCGGGCGAGGGCGGCGTCGGGCGTCGGGTAGCGCAGCACCGCATCCACCGCCACGCCGGCGGGGGTGGGGCCCTGGACCGCGGCGGCGGCCTCCCCGCGGACGAGGGCCACCCGAGGCTGGACCGCCACCGGAACGGCCTGGGCGTCGATGCCGAGGGTCACCCGCAGGTCGCCTGCCACCGCCTGCATCCAGGCATCCTCCCCAACCCCGGCGGCGTAGTACAGCGGGAACCTGCCGGCAAGCGCCACCCGGGCGGCAGCGAGCAGGCGCCGGGCCTGGGCAGGGTCATAGGCACAGGCGGTGCACGGCGCGCCCGGCCCGGGCGCCACCACGATCTGGTCCGGGAACTGCTGGCCGGGGGTGGGGCTGGCCAGGGCGGTGGAGGCCGAGCCGGGCACGGTGGGCGGCACCAGCCCGACCGCCGGGGCGGCGCTCCCCCCGAAGACTGACGCCGCGATCCGGGGCCGGTCGATCGCCCGGGAGAAGGCCTCCCGCACGTCCGCCGCCGCGCTGGACGTCGGCGGGGCGAGCGCCCCGAGGCCCACGGCCAGGAACGCGGTCGCCCCCAGCGGCCCTTCGATGAAGCTCTTCTTGCCGAGTGCCTCCACCTGGGCCGTGGCGGTGGGCACCACCGGCGCCCAGTCCACCGCGCCGGCGTCCCAGGCGCTCTCCCCCGCCCAGGTGGAGGGGTAGACCCGGGCCACGACCTCGGCGACATGCGGCGTGGGCGTCGGGTGGTGCCTGTTCGGCACCAGGACGACCGAGGGGCTGTGGAGCCACCCCCCCGCCGGCGTCGGTGCCAGGGCGAACGGCCCGTCCCCCACCGGCGAGTCCGCCCAGGACGGCTGCGCGTCGGCGACGGTTGCCGGGCTGGGCACGGGGAAGAACGGCGTGTCCCCGCACCGGATGAGGAACTCGGCGTCGGGAGCGCTGAGGTGGATCCGCAGGGTGTCCGTGCCGAGCGCCCGCGCACCGGACAGCGTGGTGGCCCGGCCTCTGGTCACGTCGCCCGCCCCGGCGATCCCGTCCAGCTCCCCGCTCAGGCTGCCCGGGGCCGCCGCGATGGCGGGGCTGAGCGCCCGGGTCATCCCCCGGACGAAGCTGGCGGCGGTGACCCGCTCCCCGTCCGAGAACCGGGCGTCGGTGCGCAGGTGGAACGTGAAGACGGTGTTGGCGGGGTTGACGTCCCACGACGTGGCCACGTCGGGCATGACCGCCTCGGTGGTCGGGTCGTAGCTCACCAGCCCGTCGAACAGCGCCTTGACCAGCAGCGATTCGGAACCCGAGGATGCCAGGGGCGGGTCGAGTGTGGCCGGCTGGTCGATCGCCATCCGGAAGGTGCCCCGGCCGCCGGACGCCGTCCCGGCCCGCGAACAAGCGGCCGCCACCAGGGCGAGGCTGACCACCAGCGCGCCGCGCGCCAGGATCGACGGGCTCAGCGAGGGGCACTCCCTTTCGTGGAACGGCGGGACCGGTGGCTCACCGTTGCGGCGGCGCGGACCTCTACTTCAGGCGCAGGGCCAGCAGGATGGTGGTGACGGCGAAGATGCAGCCCAGGATGACCGTCATGCGGTCCAGGTTCTTCTCCATGGCCGACGACCCGGAGAGGCCCCCGCCCATCCCACCGCCGAACATGTCCGACAGCCCGCCGCCCCGCCCGGCATGGAGCAGGATAAACAGGATGAGCCCGAAGCTCACGAGGACATGGATCACGACGATGAGGTCGGTCAGCCAGTGCACGGATGGGTCTCCTGCCGCGGACGAAAAGACCTGAACTGGTACGAGGTCAGCGCCGAGTGTAGCACGCAGGCCCCAGCATCAGTCCGCCTGATCGTAGCGAACGATCCGGGCGAACTCCTCCGGATCGAGGCTCGCTCCGCCCACCAGGGCACCGTCGATGTCGGGCTGGCTCATGAACCCGGCGACGTTGGCCGCCTTCACGCTGCCCCCGTACTGGACCCGCACCTCGTCGGCAACGTCGCCCGCCACCGAGCGCACCGTGGCCCGGATCACTGCGATGGTGGCCTGGGCGTCGTCCGGGTAGGCGTTGCGCCCGGTGCCGATGGCCCAGATCGGCTCGTAGGCGATGACCAGCGAGGCCAGCTTGCCGGCCGGCACCCCGGCCAGCCCGGCACGGACCTGCCCCTCGACCTTCGCCTCGGTGCCGCCGGATTCCCGCTCGGCGAGCGTCTCCCCCACGCACATGATGGGCACCAGGCCGTGTTGGAAGGCGGCCTTCACCTTGCGGTTGACCCCCTCGTCGGTCTCGCCGAACACCTCGCGGCGCTCCGAGTGCCCGAGGATCACGTAGGTCATCCCCAGCTTGGTGAGCATGGGCGCCGACACCTCTCCGGTGTACGCCCCGGACTCCGCCCAGAACATGTTCTGCGCCCCCAGGCCGACGGCCATCCCGGCGCTGTCCACCGAGGTCTGCACCGTCCGCAGGGCGGTGAACGGCGGGCAGATGACCACCTCCACCCGCTCATAGTCCTCGGCGCCCAGGCGGTTGCGCAGGCTCTCGACGAAGTGCATCGCCTCGAGGTGGGTCTTGTGCATCTTCCAGTTGGCGGCGATGACCGGCCGGCGCATGTCCGAATTTCCTGACGGAGACCGGCTAGCGCGCCGCGGGGATGCTGGCCTGCAGCGCTTTGATGCCCGGGAGCTCGCGGCCCTCCAGGAACTCGAGCGAGGCTCCGCCGCCGGTGGACAGGTGCGAGACGGACTCGGTGAGGCCGAAGGCCGCCAGGGCGGCCGCCGAGTCCCCGCCCCCCACGACGGTGAAGGCGTTGGACCTGGCCACCGACTGGGCCACCGCCTTCGTCCCCTCGGCGAAGCTGGCCCACTCGAAGACGCCCATGGGGCCGTTCCACAGCACGGTGGCCGCCCGGGCGATCCAGGCGCCGAAGCGGGTTGCCGAAGCCGGACCGATGTCGAGAGCCATGCCGTCCGCCGGGATCGCCGACACCGCCACGACCGATGCCTCGGCATCCCTGTCGAAGGCGGTGGCCACGACGACGTCGGTGGGCAGGACGATCTCAACCCCGGCCTTCGAGGCCGCCGCCAGGGTCCGGCGGACCTCCTCGATGCGGTCGGGCTCGATCCGGGAGGCGCCCATGTCCTCGCCGGTGGCCGCCAGGAAGGTGTTGGCCATCGCCCCACCGATGAGGATGGCATCCGCCCGGCGCAGGAGGTTGCCCACCACCGCGATCTTATCGGAGACCTTGGCCCCGCCCAGCACCACGACGAACGGCCGGTCGGGGGATGCCGTCAGCCGGGAGAGCACCTGGACCTCCCGCATCAGCAGCAACCCGGCGGCGGACGGCAGGAGCTCTGCCACCCCGACCACCGAGGCGTGTGCCCGGTGGGCCGCCCCGAAGGCATCGTCGACGTAGGCGTCGGCCAAGGAGGCGAGGCGGGCGGCGAACTTGCGGTCGTTGGCCTCCTCGCCCGGGTCGAAGCGCAGGTTCTCCAGGAGCCCGACCTCGTCGGGGCCCAGGCCCTCGAGATCCTCCGCCGGCCCCGCCGGCCCCGAGGTGAGACGGACCTTCATGCGCAGGAGGTCCGACAGGGCCTGGGCCACGGGCGCCAGCGAGTACTTCTCGGTGGGCACCCCCTTGGGCCGCCCGAGGTGGGAGCAGCAGATCACCGTCGCCCGCCGGTCGATTAGCGCCCGCAGGGTGGGCAGGCTGGCCCGGATCCGGGTGTCGTCGGACACCTCGCCGCCCGACAGCGGGACATTGAGGTCGCAGCGCACGAGGACCCGCCGCCCGGCCACGGGCAGCGAATCAAGCGACGGCAGGTTCACGGCGCCCAGTATGGGAGCAGCGCCGGCTCGGAGCGCAAGTCGAGGATCCGGTGGTCCAGCGGGATGGGCCGGGTCACGGAGCGATGTAGCCGATCAGGTCGATCAGGCGGTTGGAGTACCCCCACTCGTTGTCGTACCAGCCCAGCACCTTGACCATCGAGCCCATCACCATGGTGCACAGCCCGTCGATGGTGCATGACGCGGGGTTGCCCACGATGTCGGAGGAGACGATCGGGTCCTCGGTGTAGACGAGGATGCCCTTGAGGCGCTGCGAGGCGGCGGCCTCCTGGAAGACCCGGTTGACCTCATCGGCGGTGGCTGGCTTCTCCAACACGCACACCAGGTCGGTGACGCTGCCGACGGGGATCGGGACCCGCATCGCCATCCCGTGCAGCTTGCCCTTCAACTCGGGGATGACGAGGAAGGTGGCCTTGGCGGCGCCGGTGGAGGCCGGGACGATGTTCAGGGCGCCCGAGCGCATGCGGCGCAGGTCCGGCACCCCCTTGCGGGTGGTGGCCACCTGGTCCTGCAGCTGCTGCTCGGTGGTGAAGGCGTGGATGGTGGTCATGAGGCCGCTGACGATGCCGAAGTTGTCCATGAGGATCTTGGCCATCGGAACGACCGAGTTCGTGGTGCAGGAGGCCGCGGAGAGGATGTTGTGCTTCTCAGGGTCGTACTGGTCGTCGTTGACCCCCATGACGATGGTGATGTCGGGGTCGGTGGCGGGAGCGGAGATGAGCACCTTCTTGGCGCCCGCCTCAAGGTGCTTGCTGGCACCCTCCCGGTTCGTGAAGATCCCGGTGGACTCGACGACGACATCGACGCCGAGCTCCCCCCAGGGCAGAGCCGCCGGATCCCGTTCCGCCAGCACCTTGAACGCGGTGCCATTGACCGCGATGCCTTCGTCGCTCACCTTGACCCCTGCCTCCAAGGGTCCCATCACGGTGTCGTAGTGCAGCAGGTGAGCCAGGACCTTCGCATCGGCGAGGTCGTTGACCGCCACCAGTTCCACGTCCGCTTCGGGACGCTTCAACAGTGCTCGGGTGAAGTTCCGCCCTATCCGCCCAAAACCGTTGACGCCGATGCGTACTGTCATGACGCCCTCCCCATTCCCGTGCCGTCCGCCAGCAAGGCGTGCATACCCCCAAACACCAGTGGTAGGCGGGAATGTTAACGACTTGTTGATAGTCCTTTTCAACCCGGTCCCAGCCGGGCGGGAGAGTCCCCCAAGAATCACCCCGTAGGGTGAGAACGAATCGAGATTTTGTCTGGATTGCGGCACCCATGGGCGGCTCGCGCACGCCACCGCCGCCCACACCTCTCTCCCCGCAACCGTATCCAGACTTCTAACCGGCCCGCCTCATCCCCCGTCGCCCGGCGTGGGCCGAGGGATGGGCGGCCTACTGGAACGGGTTGGCTGCCGGGTGGAACACGTCGAGGTACAGCACCACCAGGCTCAAGGTCACCAGCAGGCTCAGCACCAGGGCGGCCACCGGGGCGACCTTCCGGGAGTCCACCGCCCGGCCGCGGAGCTTCTCGATGCCCAGAATCAGCAGGTGGCCCCCGTCGAGCGGGGGCAGCGGGGCGAGGTTGATCACGCCGAGGAAGACGATGAACACCGCCAGCACCTCGATGAGGGCCTGACCCTGGCCGGTCTTGGCGGCGTCGCCTGCCAGCCGGGCACCCCCCACCAGGCCGACGGCGGTGCTCCCGGACGACGAGTTGGTACCCGACGCGCCGCTCGACCCGGATGGCTGCTGGCCGTTGCTGACCGCCGAGAAGAGCTGGTGCAGGCCCGAGGGCGAGAACAGGTCGCCGATCCCCTGCACGCTGGTCCACATCAGGGTGCCCACCCCGCTGATCCCCGACCACGCCGCCTTAGGCAGGGCCTGGCGGTCCTCCTTGACCCGGGCCGAGACGCCGATGAACCCGATGGTCTTGGGCTCGGCCTTGGCGTCCGGGTTGGGCTTGGACTCCGGCGTCACCGTCAGGGTGATCAGCCGGCCGTGCCGGCGCACCTGCAGGGTCACCGGCTCGTTGGCGTGGCTGCGGATCACCTTGGAGAACGCATCCCAGTTGGCCACCGGGGCGCCGTCCGCCCCGACGATCGTGTCGCCGGGCTGCATGCCCGCCCGCGCCGCCGGCCCGATGGTGCCGGTCAGGGAGCCCTGCGTGGCGCTGACCGAGTTGAGCGTGGTGGTGGGATTGCCGATGGTGCCCAGGGCGGCGAAGGAGAAGGTCAGCAGGAGGAAGGCCAGGATGAAGTGGGTGGTGGACCCGGCGACCAGCACGATGGCCCGCTGCCAGGCGGGCTTGTTGCGGAACATCCGGTGCTCCTCGGAAGGGTCGCCCGAGGTTTCGACCACCCGCATCCGGGTCCGGCCTCCCCCCTCCCGGTTGCCCTCCCGGTTGCCCTCGTGCTCGCCCCGGCCAGGGTCGGCGTCGTGCACCAGCTGCAGCTCGGCCATGCCGGCGATCTTCACGTACCCGCCGGCCGGGATCGCCTTCATCCCGTACTCGGTCTCGCCCCGGCGCCAGGAGAACAGCCGGGGGCCGAAGCCGAAGAAGAACTCCTCGATCTTCATGCCGAAGGCGCGGGCCGCCAGGTAGTGCCCGGTCTCGTGGAACATCACCAGGAACACCAGGGTGGCGATGAAGATGATCACGCCCAGGGTGCCGCTCATCCACGCATCTCCTCGATCAGGGCGGCGGCGCCGGCCCGGGCTCGGGCATCGGCATCCAGGACCGCCTCCAAGCTGGCTGCAGCCGGTTCGTGACCCTCCAGCACGCCTTCCACCACGCCGGCAATGCTCGGGAAGGTGAGCGCCCCGGCCAGGAAGGCCTGCACTGCCACCTCGTTGGCGGCATTCATCGCCGCCGGGTAGGTGTCGCCCTTCCGGCCGGCGTCGTAGGCCAGATCCAGGCAGCGGAAGGTTGCCCGATCCGGGGCCTCGAAGCTGAGCGCCCCGAGCGACGCCCAGTCCAGATGCTTGGCCTGCTGGCTCCCCCCGGGCGAGAAGCGGTCCGGCCAGCCGAGGGCGACCTGGATGGGGAGGCGCATGTCGGGGGGGGCGGCGTGGACGAACACCGCCCCGTCCAGCGTCTCGACCAGGGCGTGCACCGTGCTCTGCGGGTGGATCACGACCTCGATCTCGTCGTAGGTGAACCCGAACAGGAAGTGCGCCTCGATCACCTCGAGGCCCTTGTTCATCAGCGTCGCCGAGTCCACGGTGATCTTCGGCCCCATGGACCACACCGGATGGGCCAGCGCCTGCTCGACGGTCACGGACTCCAGCTCGGCGGCCGAGCGACCCCGGAACGGGCCGCCGCTGCCGGTGAGGATCGCCTTGCGCACGTGGTCGGGCCGGGTGGCGGCGAGGAGCTGCCAGAGGGCGGAGTGCTCGCTGTCCACCGGCCGGATCTGGCCGGGCCCGGCCTTGGCCATCACCAGCTCGCCGGCGGCCACCAGGCTTTCCTTGTTGGCGAGGGCGAGGATCCGCCCGGCCCGGAGGGTGGCCAGCGTGGCCTGCAGGCCGGCGGCACCCACCACCGCATTCAGCACCACGGTGGCGCCCGCCTCCTCGGCGACCTCCGCCGCCGCCCCGTCGCCGCTGACGGTCCGCACATGGTCGGGCAGCCCCCCCAGGTCGCCGGAGGTCAGGCCCACCAGGCCAACATCGAACTCCTTGGCCTGCTCGAGGAGGGTGTCGCGGTCGGAGTGCGCGCTCAGGGCCGCCACCCGGAACCGGCCCGGATGGTCCCGGACCACATCCAGCGCCTGGCGGCCAATCGACCCGGTCGAGCCGAGGACGGCGATGGGCACTGGCTCGTCGTCGCCGAACAGATCTTGCACCTCGAGCCCCATCCCCTCGTCCACTAGCGGAGCCCGAAGACCCGCAGCGACAGGTAGGCGACCGGCATGCAGAACACGATGGCGTCGATGCGGTCGAGCACCCCGCCGTGGCCCGGCAGGATGGACCCCATGTCCTTGATCCCCAGGTCCCGCTTCAGCACGGACTCGAACAGGTCGCCCAGCGGGGCGGCGAGGGCCACCAGGGCGCCGAGGAGCGCGGCCCCGCCGATCCCCCACGGGCCCAGCAGCGGGGCGATCATGGCGCTCAGCACGATGACGGCCACCGTGGCGATGGCGGCGCCCTCCCGGGTCTTCTTGGGCGAGATGCGCGGGGCCAGGGGGTTGTGCCCGAAACTGCGGCCCCCGAAGTAGGCGGCGATGTCGTAGATCGCGGCGGCGCCGATCGTGGCCAGGAGGATTCCCCGGCCCTTGTGCAGATGGAGGGCGGCGGCGGCGAAGCTCGCCAGCAGGGGGATGTAGGCGACGCCGAGCATCGTGACGGCCAAGTCGGCCAGCGCCCGGCCCTTCTCCCGGCCCCAGGCGTGCCAGACGAAGGCCAGCGCCAGGGTCAGGAAGGCCACGACGGGCACGACCGACTCGCCCCGGCGGTAGGCGGCGACCAGCAGCGTGGCCCCGGCGACGAGGCCGAGGGCGGTGGCCGGCTGGTACCCGGCCTTGCGGACCGCCAGGTAGAACTCGCCCTGGGCGACGCCCACCAGGGCCACCAGGAGCACCAGGAGGGCGGGGGGGCCGATGACGCCGAGCCCGATGGCGACGCCGGCCAGGACCACGCCGGTGACGAGCCGGGAGACCAGGTCGCCGCCCTTCCTGGGCGGGTGGGCACCGGGCGCGGGCACCGGCGCCTCCGGGGCGGGGGTGGGCCGGCGGACCGGTGCGAGGTGGGGCCGTGGTGGGCGCGGCGGCTGGGGGGTGTCGGGCATGGCCCGGTCAGACCTCCTTGAGCTCCTGCTCCTTGGCGACGACCACTTCGTCCACCTCGGCAATGAAGCGGTCGGTCACCCGCTGCAGCTCCTTCTCGTGGCGGCGGAGGTCGTCCTCGGAGATCTCGCCGTCCTTCTGGCGGTGCTCCATGTGTTCCTTGGCGTGCCGGCGCACGTTGCGCACCGCCACCCGGCCCTCCTCGGCCCGCTCCCGGACGACCTTGATGAGGTCCTTGCGCCGGTCCTGGGTGAGGGGCGGGAATGTGAGGCGGATGATCGTGCCGTCGTTGCTGGGATTGATCCCGAGATCGGAGGACTGGATGGCCTTCTCAATGGCCCCCAGGGCGCTGCGGTCGTAGGGCGTGACCACCAGCATCCGTGCCTCGGGCACCGAGATCCCGGCGATCTGGTTGAGCGGGACCTTGGAGCCGTAGTACTCCACGTCGATCCGCTCGACGAGGCGGGGCGACGCCCGTCCGGTGCGGATGACCGAGAGCTCCTCCCGGGTGACCTGCAGGGCCTTGCGCATCTTCTCTTCGGCGTCGAGCAGCTCCTCGGTGTCGTCCACGGTCTCTCCCATCCTCGGCCCTGTGTCGGTTCCGTCCCTGTGGTTGGGCTGGCAACCCCCGGGGCCTGCCTTACGCCGGTGGGCGGGCGCCCACCCGGGTGCCGACATCCTCCCCCAGCACCACCCGCTGGAGGTTTCCGTCGACGGTGAGGTCAAACACAATGATCGGCAGGGCGTTGTCCATGCATAAGGAGATGGCGGTCGAATCCATCACCTTGAGGCCCCGGCTGAGGACGTCGATGTACTCGACGTCGTGGAAGCGCTGCGCCTCCGGGTGGTGGCGGGGGTCGGCGTCGTAGACCCCGTCCACCCGGGTGCCCTTCAGGATGGCCTCAGCCCCCACCTCGAGCGCCCGCACCGAGGCGGCGGTGTCGGTGGAGAAGTACGGGTTCCCAGTCCCGCCCCCGAAGACGACGATGCGCCCCTTCTCCAGGTGCCCGATCGCCCGGCCCCGGATGAAGGGTTCGGCCACCTCCTGCATCCAGATGGCGCTCTGCACCCGGCACTCGGCCCCCACCTGCCCGAGCGCGTCGGCGAGGGCCAGGGCGTTGATCACCGTGGCGAGCATGCCCATGTAGTCGGCCCGGGCGCGCTCCATCCCCATCTCGGCCGCCTGGGTGCCGCGGAAGATGTTGCCGCCGCCCACCACGACGGCGATCTCCACGCCCAGGTTGTGGACCGCGGCCAGCTGCTTGGCCAGCGAGCTCACCACCCCGGCGTCGATGCCGAACCCCGCCTCAGCCCCCGAGAGCATCTCGCCCGAGAGCTTCAACATGACCCGCCGGAAGACCGGCTGCACGCCGGCTACTCCCCTCCGGCGCCGGGATCGGGTCCGGCCTCGTCCGCCTCCCCTACCTTGAAGCGGGAGAACCGGCGCACCACGATGTTCTCCTTCATGGTGGCGGCGACCTCGCCCACCAGATCCTCCACCTTCTGTTTGCCGGTGGAGTCCTTGATGTAGGGCTGCATGAGCAGCACCCCGCCCTTGCCCTCGAGCACCGCCTTCACCCGCCCGTCCACGATCTTGTCGACCACCTGCTCGGGCTTGTTCTTGACCGCGTCCGAGTTGCGGGCGATGGCACGCTCCGCCTCGATGAAATCGACCGGGACGTCCTCCCGGCGGACCCACTTGGGCTCCGAGGCGGCCACCTGCATCGCCAGGTTGCGGGCCAGCTCCCTGAACTCGGGGGTCTTGGCGACGAAGTCGGTCTCGCAGTCCAGCTCGATCAGGACCCCCACCTTGGGTGGCAAGCCGCCCACCTCATGGATGTAGGCGCTGACCAGACCCTCGGAGGCGGTCCGGCCGCTGCGCTTCTGGTTGTCGGCCAGGCCCCAGGTGCGCAGCAGCTCCTTGGCCCGGGCCAGGTCGCCCGCCGACTCGGTCAGGGCGCGCTTGCAGTCCATCATCCCGGCGCCGGTGCCGTCGCGCAGGGCCTTCACGTCGGCCGCCTTGATGGCGGGGGGCTCCGGGCTCACCGCCGCCTCCCCTCCTCCTCGTCCTTGTAGATCACCTTCAGCTCCTCTTCGATGTCCTCACCGGGGATGGGGGCGTCGTCCAGCAGGGGCCGGCCCTCGGCGGGTTGCTCCTCCTCGGCGCGCTCGGGCTCGGGCGCCGCCCCGGCCGGGGCATCCTCCTTGGCCTTGCGGGCCTTCTCCGCCTCTTCCTGGGCCAGCATGATCTCCCACTCGGCGGGCGGCTCCTCGCCCCCGGCGGTGTAGGTCACACCGGACGCGGCGGCCGCCTCGGCCGCCGCGATGACCTCCGGCGGGCGGGCGCCCAGACCGGCGGCGGCGGCGTCGGCGATCACCCGGGCCAGCAGCGAGCCGGACCGGATGGCGTCGTCGTTGCCCGGGATCACGAAATCGACCACGTCGGGGTCGCAGTTGGTGTCGACCACAGCGATGATCGGGATGCCCAGCTTGCGGGCCTCCTTGACCGCGATCTCCTCCTTGCGGGTGTCGATGACGAAGATCGCATCGGGCCGCCGGGAGAGCTCACGGATGCCGTCGAGGTTCTTCTGCAGCTTCTCCAGCTCGTGGCGCAGCCGCAGGGCCTCCTTCTTCGGCAGCTCCTCGAAGATGCCCTGCGCCTCCTGGGTCTCCAGCTCCCGCATGCGCCGGATCCGCTTGTACATGGTCTGGAAGTTGGTGAGCATGCCGCCCAGCCAGCGGTAGTTCACGTAGGGCATACCCACCCGCTTGGCCTCGTCGGCGATGGCGTCGGCGATCTGCTTCTTGGTGCCCACGAAGAGCACGACGCCCCCCCGGGCAGTGAGGTCCCGGACGAAGGAGTAGCTGGCCTCGATCCCCTCGAGAGTCTTGAGGAGGTCGATGATGTAGATCCCGCTGCGCTCGGTGAAGATGTACCGGCGCATCTTCGGGTTCCACCGGCGGGTCTGGTGCCCGAAGTGGACTCCGGACTCCAGCAACTGCTTCATGGTGACGACGGCCACAAGGCCCCCTTTCGGTTCCTGGCCGGATTCCCGGCCCCTCCGCCCACGTTGACCCCCGGCTCGCGCCCGGGGCACCGATCCTCGCAGTTCGTGAGCGTGCGAATTTGGACTGCTGGCACTGCTGGTGGTGATGCGGGGTGAGTGTAGCTCAGTCTCGCCGGCTGTCGGCCATTCTCGAGCGCAGCTGCAGGACCGCCTTGGTGTGCATCTGGCAGATCCGGGACTCGGTGACCCCCAGCACCTGGCCGATCTCGGCCAGGGTCAGGCCCTCGTAGTAGTAGAGCGTGACGACGATCTTCTCCCGGTCGGGGAGTTTGTTGATGGCGTCCAGAAGGATGCGCTTCATCTCCTCGGACTCGAAGGCGGCCACCGGGTCGGCCGTGCCGGTGTCCTGCAGGGTCTCGATGAGCGGCAGGCTGTCGCCCTTCTCGCCCCCGACGGTCATGAGCTCGTCCAGGGCCACCAGCGAGACGAAGGAGATCTGCTGGTAGAGGCCGCGCAGGTCGCCGACGGTGATGCCCATCTGGGCGGCGATCTCCGGATCGGTGGGCACCCGGGCCAGCTCGTTCTCCAGCTTGGCGATCGCCTTCTCGATCTCGCGGGCCTTGGACCGTACCGACCGGGGCACCCAGTCGATGGCCCGCAGCTCGTCGATGATGGCGCCCCGGATCCGGCTGATGGCGTAGGTCTCGAACTTGTTGCCCCGGCCGGGTTCGAACTTTTCGATGGCGTCGATGAGCCCGAAGATGCCGTAGGAGACCAAGTCGGCCTGCTCGATGTTGGCCGGGAGGCCGGTGGAAACCCGGCCCGCCACGTACTTCACGAGCGGGGAGTACTGCAGGATCAGCTTGTCCCGGGCGAGCGGGGAGGCGGTGACCTTGTACTCGGCCCACAGCAGCGCCAGGGCATCCTGCTGGCCCCGCCCGTCGCCGTTGCGGGAATCATCGCTATCGGTGTCCGAGGGGGCGGCACCTCGCTGTGTAACCGACTTTGCCATGGGACCAGGCTCCCGTGCACGCTCCGACGGAAGGCCCCGAAACCGGGACTCCCTCCGAGTATAAGCCGGGCGACTGGGGGTCCCAACGTTTCTGCTGCCTGCCGACCTTTAGGCCCGAACCAGGACAATGGAGGCGAGATGGGAGCAATGAGAGTACTCTAACCGCATCCGGATAGATAAATAGCTGCAAGCCGGTCACACCTCCGTCTGAGGGGTCCGACGGGGGGGTAGACTGGCGCAATTCCGCTACGGTTGGGGGCCCGCGGCAGACTCTATGAATATGCACAACTACGACGACCCGTACGATCATTCGGCCGGGCAACCGAGGACGCTCGCCGAGGTCCAGCCGCCGCCGCCCCATCCGGTCTGGCTGACGTTCGCCGCGACCTTGGGCGGGTTGATCATCCCGGCCGCGGCGGCGATCGCCGCCGCCATCCTACTCGGGCCACCGCACGTCCCCCACGCCTCCCGGGCCGCCTCGCTGGCCGCCGCCGCACTCACGGTGGCCGAGGCCATCTTCGCCGGGCTGGGAGCCGCTGCCCTGGTCGAGGCCGGCTGGCGCCGGGTCGGCATGCCCGGTTCAGGGCCGGCCAACTTCCTCCCGCTGCGCTACCTGCGCCACCGGATGGCCAACCGGCACGTCAAGGAGCTGATCGCACAGCTCCGCGACGCCCCGGCCCAGCCCTCCCGGGAGTCGGTGCGCGCCCTGCTGGACCTCTCCCGCGAGCTCGCCCGCCGGGACATCTACACCCGGGCGCACTCCGGGCGGGTCTCCCGGCTGTCGGTCGAGGTGGGCCAGAAGATCGGCCTGTCGCCCGAGGAGTGCGAGATCGCCCGGCTGGCCGGCCTGCTCCATGACATCGGCAAGCTGGAGATCCCCTCGGCCATCCTGAACAAGCCCGGCCCCCTGGACCCCGACGAGGCGGAGCTGGTCCGCAACCACCCGAACATCGGGGCGGCCCTGGTGGCCCCCTACATCGGGGCGGACGTGGTCGAGGCCGTGCGCCACCACCACGAGCGGGTGGACGGTGCCGGCTACCCCGACGGGATCGACGGCGACGCCCTCCCGATCATCTCCCGGCTGGTGCCGGTGGTGGACACCTACGACGCCCTCATCTCCGACCGCTCCTACCGCCCGGGACGCTCCCGCGAGGAGGCCTTCATCGAGCTCCGGGCGGTGGCCGGCACCCAGCTGGACGCCGAGCTGGTCGAGGTCCTCATCGAGCTGGAGAGCGCCAAGGCCCCGATGGGCGGGGCCCTGCTGGGGCTCGCCCCCATCGGCGCCCTCGCCCGCAAGGCCGAGCACCTGCTGCACAACTCGGCGGCCCCGGCGGCCGCCGCCATCACCGCCATCGCGGTGGCGGGAGCCGGCTGGCTCGGGGTGATGTCGGCCTCGACAAAGACCAACGTGTCGGCTGAGCGGCCCAGCACCGTGAACACCCTGCCCACGCCGACGCCGTCGGTGCCGGCCCAGGACCAGCCTGCCGCCCCGGCGCCCAATACCGAGGTGATCCCCACCCCGACCGCCACCGCCAGCGCCCCGCCGCCCGTCGCCCTGTTCTTCCCGGGCCCGGGCACCAAGGTGGGCAAAACCGCCAAGAGCGGTGGCGTCGTGGTCGTCCCCAAGTCCACCACGGCACCCTCCAAGGCCGGCGGCACCACCACCACCACACCGACCAAAGTGATCGTCATCCCGAACCCGACCACCGGAGCGGGGGGCAGCCCGGCCCCCGCCCCGAGCCCCACCAGCGCGAAGCCGCCGCCCCCGCCGCCCGCCCCGAGCATCAGCGGCATCTCGCCGACCGGGGGTCCGGCCAGCACGCCCGTGACCATCAGCGGCGCCAACTTCTCCGGCGCCACGTCGGTCAAGTTCGGGTCCACCGTCGCCTTCTTCACCATCAACGACGCGGGCCATATCAGCGCCACCGCCCCGGCGGGATCCGGGACGCAGCCGGTGACGGTCACCGGGCCGGGCGGGACGTCGAACGGGGCCAACTTTGCCTACGTCGGCCCGAAGCTCACCTCGATCAGCAATTCGGGCCTCACCGGGATCAAGGACGGCGACATCTACGGGGCGCTGAACGGGGGGACGTCGGTCACCATCCACGGATCCGGGTTCTCGGCCGCCACCGCGGTGAAGTTCGGCAACGACCCGGCGAACAGCTTCCAGGTCAACAGCGACAGCCAGATCACGGCGTCAGCGCCGGCGTTCTCCGGGACGGCCGAGGAGACCGTGTCCGTCACCACACCGGCCGGGACGGGCACGACCCAGTCGGGCAACAACGAGTTCGACTACGACCCGAACCTCGCCAGCATCAGCCCCTCCAGTGGCCACGCCGGGACCACCGTGAAGATCACCGGCAGCAACTTCAGCGGGGCCACGGGCGTGTCCTTCGGCAACAACCAGGCCATCAGCTTCAGCGTCGGCTCGGGCGGGACCCAGATCACCGCGGTTGCCCCCTCGCCGGCGTCGGCGTCGGTCGACATCGTGGTCACCAACGATGCGGGCGGCAGCGACACCATCAGCGAGGACGTCTTCCGCTACAACAACCCCAACATCACGGGCATCAGCTCCTCAGGCAACGACGGCGACCCGCTCACCATCTCCGGTTCCGGGTTCACTGCCGCCAATGCCGTGCGGATCGGCGCCGTGACCCTGGGGCCGTCGTCGTTCAGCGTGAACGGGGACGGCAGCATCTCGACGACGGTGCCCGCCGGGATCTACAACACCCAGCCCATCACGGTGACCACCCCGGTTGGCTCGAGCAACACCAGGTCGTTCACCTTCCAGGCCCCACCGCCCCCACCGCCGTCCATCACTGGGGTGAACCTCGTGCAGGTGCCGACGTCAACTGTGGCGAGCGGCTACAGCGTCACGATCGTGGGGACCAACCTGGCGGGCGCCAGCGCCGGGGCGACGGTGGTGACCTGGAATGGCAGCACCATCTCCGGGGCGCACGTCACCAACTCCCAGATCACATTCGACGCCCCCCTGGGGACAGCGCCCGGGGAGAGCGTCACCGTGGTGGTCAGCACCACAAGCTCTCCGCCGTCTGCGTCGAACACGTTCGTCGTTCCGTAGTGCCGGCGCCTGCACGCGGGCGCGCATAAACGGCTGAATCGTACGGAGCGCTTTTTCGCCGGTGCCTTAGGTCTGGCTGGGCGTGCGGGATGCGAGGATCTGCTGCTGGAACGGCTCCCGGCGGCGGGTCTTGCGGGCCATCCAGGGGGGGTTCCAACCCCGGTCCGCCCGCTCCACGATGCTGCCCGGCGCCACGATGCGGTCGATGGCGTCCAGCGTGTCGGCGTCCAGGCGGATCATCGCCCCGCCGATGAGGTCCTTCAGCTGCTCCACCGTGCGGGGGCCGAGGATGGTGGCGGTCACCGCCGGGTGGACCAGCGTGAACGCCACGGCCATGTGGGTCATCGTCAGGCCCGCCTGCTCCGCCACCGTGGCGAGCTGCTCCAGCAGATCCAGCTTGTTCTGGTTCCCGGGCCGCTGCAGGTGGTAGCGGGCGGCGCCCTTCGGCCCCCAGGTGGCGGCCCGGGCGATGCGGGAGTCCTCGGGGATAGGGCGGCCCCGGGAGTACTTGCCGGTCAGCCAGCCCCCGTCGAGCGGGCTCCACACCAGGACCCCCATCCCGTAGCGCTGGGTGACCGGGAAGACGTCCCGCTCGGGCTCCCGGGCGAAGATCGAATAGGGGGTCTGCTCGCACGTCACCCGGGCGAGGCCCCGCTTGTCGCTCACCCAGTAGGCCTCGACCAGCTCCCATCCCGGGAAGGTTGAGGACCCGACGTAGCAGATCTTGCCCTGGTGGACCAGGTCGTCGAGGGCGGTGAGGGTCTCCTCGATGTCGGTGGCCGGGTCCGGCCGGTGGAGCTGGTAGAGGTCGAGGTAGTCGGTCTTCAGGCGGCGCAGGCTGGACTCGACGCTGCGCATGATCCACAGGCGGGAGTTCCCCCGCTCATTGGGCCCCTTGCTCATCGAGGAGTACATCGTGGCCAGGACCACCTCGTCCCGGCGGCCCCGCAGCGCCCGGCCGATGATCTCCTCGGACTGGCCGTGGGAGTAGATGTCGGCGGTGTCGATGAAGTTGATGCCGGACTCGAGGGCGAGGTCGATCATCCGGGTGCACTCATCGACATCGGGGTTGCCCCAGTCCCCGAACATCATGCCGCCCAGCCCGTAGCTGCTGAGCCTCACCCCCGTGTGCCCCAACGTCCGGTATTCCACGGCGCACACCCTACCGCCTGCGCGGGGAGACCCCGGCCACCCCGACCGGCAGGGCGAACCGGCCGCCCGGGTGGCGGGACACCAGCCCGCTCAGCTCCAGGCGGGACAGCACTGCGCCGGTGGCCGACGTGGGCAGGCCGGCGAGGTGGGCCACCCGGTCCAGCAGCAGCGGGTGGCCGCCGAGCACCTCCAGCACCCGGCGCTCGTCGGCAGTGACCGGCGGCAGGGCCAGCGCCTCCTGGACCGGGCCTCCCGGGGGCACCCCGGCCCCCCCGACGCCCCGGCCGGGGGAGCAGCCCAGGTCCTCGAGTACATCGGCGGCGCTGGTCACCAGGCGCGCCCCGTCCCGGATCAGGGCGTGCGGCCCCTCCGAGGTGTCGGCGTGCACCAGCCCAGGCACAGCGAACACCTCCCGGCCGAACTCCAGGCCCAGCCGGGCGGTGATCATGGCCCCGCCGTCGCGGCGGGCCTCGACGATGACGATGCCCAGCGACACCCCGGCGATGATCCGGTTGCGGGCCGGGAACTGCCACGGGGCCGGAGCGGTCCCGGGCGGGTACTCGGACACCAGGGTGCCCCGCAGCATGATCTCGCCGTAGAGCGCGGCGTTGGCCCGCGGGTAGCAGATGTCCAGCCCGCACCCGAGCACCGCCAAGGTGGCGCCCCCGCCCTCCAGGGCGCCCCGGTGGGCGGCGGCGTCGATCCCGGCGGCGAGCCCGCTGACGACCACCACACCTGCGGCCGCGAGCTCGCGGCCGATCCACGTGGCCGCCTCCACCCCGTACTTGCTGGCCCGCCGGGTCCCCACCACTGCCACACACGGGGCCGGCTCCAGCCGCTCGCCGGCCAGGTACAGCTGGCTGGGCGCCCCCGGGGTCTCGGCGAGCAGCGCCGGGTACTGGGGATCCCCCCGCACCACCGTCCGGTGTCCGGGCAGCGGCCGGGGGGACCGGGTAGCCACCCGGGTCACACCTCCCACACGGTGCGCCGGAACTGGAGCGCCTCGGCGACATGGGCCTCCCCCACTGCGCTCTCCCCCGCCAGGTCGGCGATGGTGCGGGCCACCCGCAGGATGCGGTGGAACGCACGGGCCGAGGTCGGCTGGGCGGCGAGCGCCCGCTGCAGGAACTGCTGCGTGGCGGCGTCCAGGCTGCAGGCGTCCTCGATATCGCCGGCGTCCACCGCTCCGTTGAGACCCTCAGCGCGGAGCAGTTGCGCCCGGCGGGCCGGGAGGACACGCGCCCGGACCGCCGCCGAGGGCTCGGAGGGATCCAGGTCCAGCAGCTCCCCGTCGCTGAGGGCGGCCACCTCGACGTGCAGGTCGATGCGGTCCAGCAGGGGGCCGGATAGGCGGGACCGGTAGGTCTCCAGCCTCCCGGGCGGGCACGTGCAGGACGCCGGCCCGTTCTGCGGGCGCCGGCACAGGCACGGGTTCGCCGCGGCGACCAGGGACACCCGGGCGGGGAACCGGGCCGTGCCGCCCCGCCGGGCGACGATGACCTCCCCGTCCTCCAGGGGCTGGCGCAGCGCCTCCAGGACGCCCCGGGCGAACAACGGCATCTCGTCCAGGAACAGCACGCCCCGGTGGGCCATGGAGATCTCGCCCGCGCCTGGTGTGGGGCTGCCGCCACCGACGACGGCGGCTGCCGAGGCCTGGTGGTGGGGGGACCGGAACGGGCGCCGGGTCACGATGGGCTCCCCCTCGGACAGGAGCCCCCCGATGGACCACAGGTGGGTCACCTCCAGGGCCTCCTCGCTGGAGAGGGGCGGGAGGATCCCCTGCAGGCGGCGGGCGAGCATCGTCTTGCCCGATCCCGGCGGGCCCACCATGAGCAGGTTGTGGCCCCCGGCGGCGGCGATCTCGAGCGCCCGCCGGCCGAGGGCCTGGCCCCGGACGTCACTGAGGTCGGGGCCCGCCTCGGCGGCGTGCGCCAACAGCTCATCGATGCGGGGCGGCGTGACCCGGGCGTTCAGCTCCCCGGCGGCGACGGCCATGGCGTCCCGCAGCGTGGCCACCCCGTTGACCTGCACACCGGGCACCAGGGCCGCCTCACAGGCGTTCTCCACCGGCACCACGAGCCCCCGCCCCATCTCCCGGGCAGTGAGGGCCGCGGCAACCGCCCCCCGGATCGGGCGCAGCCGGCCGTCGAGGGCGAGCTCTCCGGCGAACACGAGCCTGTCCATCTGCTTCGGAACGACGGCCCCGATCGCACGGAGGACCCCCAGGGCGATCGGCAGATCCAGGAGCGGACCTTCCTTCCGGACATCACCGGGCGCCAGGTTGACGGTGATGCGCCGCGTCGGCCATTCCGCACCGGAGTTGATGACTGCCGCGCGCACCCGCTGCTGCGCTTCTCGAACCCCGACGCTGGGCAGGCCAACGATGTGGAACGCGGGCAGCCCTGGCTCCAGGTGGATCTCGATGTCCACATGGCGGGCCTGCATCCCGACCAGGGCGACGGAAGAAACCCGGGCGAACGTCGACGTCTGCTGTTTCATGCGCCATAGAATATGCGTGGGTACCGACAAAAACTCTAGAGTATTGCTGAGATGGTGAAAAAAGTTTGTCGCTGTTTTGTGGTGCACCCATACGGGCACAGCGACTTCCATCCCGCGCCAGCCTTAGTTGGCGGAGCAGTACATCCCCTGGCTGTACCACGCCGCCAACTAGGTCCTGAGGGAAGACAGGCCCGCCGTGGAGCGCCCGCCGCATACCTGGTGACCGGGGATACACGCACGGGGTGACGGGGGACGCCTGTGGCTGCGGCCGGACACCGGGGCTGATGCTCAGCCCGACACCACCGGGGCCCAGCCCGTCACCCCGTCCGGGGAGCTGTAGATGACCCGGTCACTGGCGATGGCGTAGATCCGGCCTCCGTCCTGGGCCAGGCCTTCGGTGTTGAGCCGGAAGCTGGTGAACGTCCAGCTGCGGCCGCCGTCGGTGGAGACGAGGATCCCGCCGTCCGTTCCGACGAAAAACCGCTTGGGATTGGCGACGTCCATGAGGATCGCCTGGATCGGCGTCCGCAGCAGCTGGTGCCAGGTGGTCGCCCCGTCGGTGGTCTCCCAGAGACCCGACACCGGCCCGCCCGCCAGGAAGGTGTTGGCGTCGGTGGACGAGGCCGCCAGGGCACGCAGCCCGGAGGGCTCCGAGCGACCGGGGAGCAGGTCCTCGACGATCCCGTCCACGCCCACCCGCATGACCCGGTTGCCCTGACCCACGATGACGACCCCGCGTTCGTGGGCGGCGATCACCGTGCCGGTCGCCCCGGAGGCGACGTCGGTGTACGTCTTCAGGTCGGTGGTGGTGTGCACCAGTCCGCCCGCCAGGACGTACGCGGTCGAGCCGTCGTTGGCGGCCACGGCGACCAGCTCGGCCGGCAGGTGGGCGACGGACCACGTCCGGCCATCGGGGCTCACGGCCAGGCCCCCGGTGGTGCCCACCAGGTACCCGGCCCGGATCACCGCCAGAGAGGCAACCGGATCGGCCCCCGGCACGGCGTCGGCGTTGCCCCGGGAGCCGAGGATGGCGAACAGCAACGCCCCGACGAACAGGATGATGACCGTGACCCCGGCCCAGAGGATGCCCCGGTGCCGGGTCCGGCCGGCGAGCCCCGGAGGACGGCTCCGGACCGGCCCAACGGCCGCCCCGGGCTCCTCACCGTTCGTCGCCAGAGCAGCCCCGTCGGCCGCATCCGCCGCCGGCTCAACTGCCGGCTCCTCCCCGGTCGGCCGTCCATCCGGCCCGTCCATCGTCATGAGAAGGCTCCCGGCGTCATCAGAAGGCTCCCGGCCAGTGCGTCGTCTGCACCCCATCCTCGCCAACGACCACCGAGATCACGTCGAACCGGCAATCGAGGAACCGGGGGCGCTCCATGGCCAGGTAGGCGGCGGCCACCCGCCGGAGCTGGCGCTGCTTGCGCCCGTCCACGCCCAGTGCAGGGTCCACGAAGCTCGGCGCCCGCCGGGCCTTCACCTCGACGATGGCCAGAACACCATCCTTGAGTGCCACCAGGTCCAACTCCCCGATCTTCAGGCGCCAGTTGCGGTGCAGCACACGCCAGCCGTCGGCTCGCAGCAGCGCCGCAGCGGCATCTTCCCCGACCTTCTGCACAGCCTGGTTGCCCATCCACAGAACGATAGGCTGTAGGTATGACATCCGCGGCGCCGGCCGAGCCAGAGATCATCAACCGACCCGGCAATGACGAGGTCGTCGAGCCCGCCCTGCCCTGGATCGTCATCGTCTGGAACGACCCCATCAACCTCATGTCCTACGTGGTCTTCGTCTTCCAGAAGCTCTTCGGCTACTCCCGCGACAAGGCCACCAAGCTCATGCTCGACGTCCACCACCGGGGCCGGGCGGTCGTTTCCTCCGGGCCCCGAGAGCGGGCCGAGATGGACGTCTACCGGCTCCACGCCCACGGGCTGTGGGCGACCATGTCGCAAGACCGATAACGGTACCCGACCAAGGCCACCGAGCAGCGTGTTCAAGAAGCGACGCGGCCTCATCCGGCTTACCATCGGCGAGGAGGAGGCCGAACTCCTCCGCACGACCATCCGGGAGTACGTCGAGTTGCTCGACGCCCCCCCGTCGCTGGGCGACCCGGTGCTGGCACGGCTCTTCCCTTCCGCCAGCCTGGATGACCCCGCCCTCGAGATCGCCTTCCGGGACCTGTCGGCCTCCGACCTCGACGCCCACAAGCGGGCGACGGCCGGACAGGCTCTGGCTTCCCTGGATGCCGACCGCAAGACGCCCCTGACGCCCGAGCAGCAGGAGGCCTGGCTCGTCCTCCTGACCGACCTCCGGCTCGCCATCGGCGTCCGCCTGGGGGTCACGGAGGAGACCTATGAGACCTACCCGAACCCCAATGACCCGGCGCAGTGGCCGCTGGCGGTCCTGGACTACCTGGGGGCGCTCCTGGAGAGCCTGGTGCAGTCCCTCCAGGGCTGAGCGACCGGGCCGGCGACCGGCCGGAGGACGAGCCGGACCTACGAGGTCAGGTCCTCCAGCCCCTCGGCGGTCTTGTCGGGGTGTTTCAGCTCCTCGATGTTGACGTCCCGGAAGGTCCGCACCTGCACGTGCGAGACGAAGCGGGTGGGCCGGTAGACATCCCACACCCAGGCGTCGGAGAGGCTGAGCTCGAACCAGGAGTCTCCCCCGTTCTCGTGCTGTTCGACGGTGTACCCGTTGCACAGGTAGAACCGCCGGGCGGTCTCGACGACGTAGCGGAACATCGGCAGGACATCCCGGTATTCCTTGTAGAGAGCCAACTCCAGGTCGGTCTCGTAGCTCTCCAGGTCCTCTGCGCTCATGGGTGCAACCCTACCGCTCCCGCGCCTCGGGGACCGGGGCACTGCCCATGGCCAGCAGCCGTCCCGGCACCCCTTCCTCGACCAGCTTGCGGATCGGGGCGTACAGCCGGCGGTGGATGGGGCACGGCCCGTAGGCCGCCAGGCCCCACAGGTGGCGGGGAGCCGGGTAGCCCTTGTTGGCCTCGAAGGCATAGGCCGGGTACAGCGCCGCCAGATCGGACATCAGCCGGTCCCGGGCCACCTTCACGACGATGGAGGCGGCGGCGATCGAGACCGACTCGCAGTCGCCCCGGACCACCATGCGGGCCCGCTCGCCGATGAAGTTCCACTTGCCGTCCACCAGGAACACCTCGGGGGTGACCGGCAGGGCGGCGACGGCCCGTGCCCCCGCCCGGCGGATGGCCTCGGAGAGCCCGACCTCATCGATTTCCACCGGCCAGGCCATGCCGACCCCCCACCCCAGGCACCGGCCCCGTACCCGGTCGGCCAGCCACGCCCGCCGCTCGGGGTCCAGGAGCTTCGAGTCCCGGAGCTTGTAGATCCGGTCGCTGGGGTCGAGCACCACGGCGCCCACCGCCACCGGGCCGGCCCAGGCGCCGACGCCCACCTCGTCGATCCCGCCCACCAGCTCGGCACCGCCGGCGACGAGCGACCGTTCAAGGTGCAGGCCGGGCGCCGGCCGGGTGCGGGCGAGCTCGCCCTTGCGCACGTAGGTGCGGGTCCGGTAGGTGGCCTTGTAGGCCGGCTTCGGGGTCATTGCCCCGCAATTATGCGGGTCGGGCCAGCCCGGAGGCAGCACCGGGAAAAGTCAGCAGGAACTAACGGCGACTAGAAGAAGTGGAACCGGCCCGGCGGCCAGATCCGCATGAAGGCCTCGCCGATGACGCTCGATGTGGGGATCGCTTTGAAGAACCGCGAGTCGTCTGAGTCGCCGCGGTTGTCCCCCATGACGAAGAGATGGTTCTTCTCCACCGTGATGGGGCCGAAGTCCGGCATGGAGGAGGGATTGTGGTCATGCAGGTAGGGCTCCTTCTTGGCCTCCCCGTCCACGTAGAGCGTGGCGTTGCGGATCTGCACCGTGTCCCCCCCGACGGCCACCACCCGCTTGATGAAGTCGCGTTGGGTGGATGGGAGACCGAGGGCCTCCTTCATCGAGTTCAGGAATCCAGAGAGCCCGGTGGGGGCGGGGGGCACATCGCCCAGGGCCGCCGCCGGGGCCACGAACACGACGATGTCGCCCGGATGGGGGGTGCGGAAGTCGTAGATGAACTTCGAGACCAGGACCCGGTCGTTGACGAGCAGCGTGTTCTGCATCGACGCCGACGGGATGAAGAAGGCCTGGACGACGAAGGTCTTGATGAGCAGGGCGATGGCGAAGGCCACCAGGATGAGGATGGGGATTTCCTTGATGAAACCGCCGCTCTTGAGGGCGGCGTGCTTCGGCCCTCTCCGGGGCGGCGGGTTACTGGCCACGTCGTAGCGGTCTTCCTGGCTGCGCATTGACGGTTCGGGGAGACCTTAGATGCGCTTTTCTTTGACCTTGGCCGCTCGGCCCACCCGGGAGCGGAGGTAGTAGAGCTTGGCCCGCCGTACGTCGCCGTGCGTGACGATCTCCAGCTTGGCGATCATGGGCGAGTGCACGGGGAAGGTCCGCTCGACGCCGACGTTGTTGAACGAGATCTTGCGGGCGGTGAACGTCTCCCGGACCGAGGAGCCCTGCCGCCGGATGACGACGCCCTGGAAGACCTGGATGCGCTCCTTGCCGCCTTCGCTGACCCGTACGTGAACTTTGACCGTGTCGCCCGGGCGAAAGTCCGGGAGGTCCTCACGCAGCACCGGGCGCAGGAGCGCGTCGGTCTTATCCATTGCTCCTCCTTCGAAGCGGGGCACACCGTCCAGGGCCGCAGCGAGAGTGCTCGCCGGATCGGGAGGCCTTGAACTATCGCACTATCCAGGTACCGGAACCACGATGATAGCAGAGGGCGATCGGGCCCCGACTGAACTCCGCCTGAGCGCCAGCTGGGGTCACTCCCCCGGCGACTCGCCCTCCCAGGCCGCCAGCTGCGCCCGATCCGCCTCGGTGAGATCGGCGCCCGCGAGCAGCTCGGGGCGCAGCGCCAGCGTCCGCCGCAGGCGCTCCCGGCGCCGCCAATCCGCCACCCGGCCGTGGTCGCCGGACAGGAGGACCTCGGGCACCCGTGCTCCTGCCAGCTCGGCCGGCCGGGTGTACTGCGGGTACTCGAGCAGCCCGCCGGTGAAGGACTCCTCGGTGAGCGACTCCAGGTTCCCGAGCACCCCGGGCACCAGGCGGGCCACCGCTTCGACCACCAGGAGCGCCGGCACCTCGCCGCCCGCCAGGACCACGTCGGCCACCGACACGGACTCGGCGCCGGCGAGACCGGTGACCCGGTCGTCGATGCCCTCGTACCGCCCGCACACCAGGACCACCTGCGGTGCCCCGGCCAGCTCGCTGGCCAGCTGCTGGTCGAACCGGCGGCCGGCGGCGGCGAGCAGCACCACCCGGGCCCCCTCCCGGCGGACGGCGGCCACGGCCTCGAGGATGGGCCCGGCCGCCATGACCATGCCGGCGCCGCCCCCGAACGGTTCGTCGTCCACCTTGCGGTGCGGGCCGACGCCCCAGTCCCGCAGGTTGTGCACCCCGACCTCCACGATCCCGGCCTGGACCGCCTTGCCGAGCAGGCTGGCGCTCAGGAACGGCGCGAAGACCTCAGGGAAGATGGTGATGACGTCGAACCGCACCGGCGCCGCCACCTCAGGCCCGGGCCGGGAACAGCCCTTCGGGCGGGTCAAGCACCACCCGGCCACCGGCCAGATCAACCTGCCGGACGATCGCCGGCACCGCCGGCACGAGCACCGGGCCGGCCGGCGACTCCACCTCCCACAGATCCTGCGCCTCCCGGCCGAGCACCTGGGTCAGCACGCCGAGGTGCGCCCCCGTCCCGTCCACCACCTCGAGTCCGGCGAGCTCGGACTCCCAGTACTCGCCGTCCGGCAGGACGGGCAGGGCCTCGGGCGGGGCGAAGATGCGGTGGCCCCGCAGGGATTCCGCCTCCGTCCGGCCGGGTACCTCGTCGAAGCCCACGAGCAGGCGATCGATCTGGTGGGGGCGGCTGGAGACCACGGACATCGGGACGGCTCCCTCGGCTTCCCGGCCCACGAGCACCTCGGCGCCCGGGGCGAAGCGGTCCGGGTTGTCGGTGAGGGGACGAACCACCACCTCACCGCGGATGGCGTGCGCCTTCAGGATCTCGCCGACGAGGACGAGGCCGCCGTCAGTCGACGATTTCGACGAGGGCGTTGCGGTTCTCCTTGGCGGCCGCCGCCTTCACCACGGTGCGGATCGCCCGGGCCACCCGCCCGCTCCTTCCGATCACCCGGCCCACGTCGTCCGGGTGCAGGAAAAGGTCGTAGATGACGGTTCGCCCGGAATCTTCTTCCTCGACCCGCACGTCGTCGGGGTGCTCGACCAGCCAGGAGACGAGGTATTCGAGGGTGTCGCGTGAGCCCATAGATCGCCGCGGGAACCTGCGGGGCTACGCCTTGGCCTTGGGGATGACCCCGGCGACTTCGAGCAGTCGGGTGACCGACTCGGTGGGCTGGGCGCCCTTGGATATCCAATCGAGTGCCTTGGGGCCATCGATTTCTATCTCCGAGGGGTTGGGCCCGGGGTCATACCGACCGATATTCTCGATGAAACGACCGTCGCGCGGAGAACGGGCGTCAGCCACGACCACCCGGTAGGTGGGGGCGCCCTTCTTGCCGATGCGTCGCAACCGGATCTTCACCATGTCGTCGGCGAGTGTACCAGCAGAGGGGGGTCAGGATGGCGGAGCAGGGCAGATGTGGCGCACTCCGGACCGACCTCCGCACCCGACCGGGCGCACTCCGAGCCAGCGCCGCTGCCGGCGCGGCAGCCCTCCTGCTGGCCGCCTGCGGGTCGCCACGGCCCTCGCGGGCAGTAGGCCCCAGCGCGGCCGACCTGGCCCAGGCCCGGGTCGTGTCCATCATCGCCGCAGCCCCGGCCGCCACGCTGGCCCAGGGGACGGCGTCGGTGTCCCTGACCGCCACCCGGGACGCATCGGGCGACAACGTCACCATGGTGGGCGTGGACGATTTCGCCACCCACCGCCTCCAGGCGCAGCTCGCCATCCCGGGAGGAGGCACCATCGCCGGGGTCTTCGACAACGGCGTGGTCTACGAGAAGATCCCTGGCCTGGCCGCTCAGGACGGCGGCAAACCCTGGCTGAAGATCGACCTGCCGGGTCTGGAGCAGAACGGAGGCGCGCTTGGGGGCCTCGGCCAGATGCTGGAGCAGGAACTCAGCACCACCCAATCCAACCCGGACCGCCAGCTCGACCTGCTGAACGGCGTGAGCGGGACGGTCAGCACCGTGGGCGACGAGCCCATCGGTGGCGTACCAACCACGCACTACTGGTTCACCACCGACCTCAACAAGGTGATCGCCAGCCTGTCGGGCGACGCCCGGTCCGCCTTCCAGCAACTGGCCACTGCGCTGGGGACCGGGAGCCCGCTGGTGGACGTGTGGATCGACGGCCAGGGAGTGGTCCGGCAGTTGCACATCGCCGAGACCTATGACCCCAAAGCCGGCGCAGCGCCCTACGGCCTGCCGGCGAGCGCGCTCCCGAGGGCCGTGGGACTGACCATCACCTACTCGAACTTCGGAGCGCCGGCGGTCATCACCGACCCGCCGCCCGGCCAGACGGCCGACCTGAGCCAGCTCCTCCCCGGATCACCGAACGGCGGGACTCCAGCGGTCTAGAGCTGAGCGCACCCTAGAGCCCGAAGCCGGGCGGCAATCCGATGGCGCCGGGCCGGCCCTTCTTGCCCTTGCCCCGGGTGAAGCCCCGCATCATCTTGCGCACCTGCTCGAACTGCTTCAGCAGCTCGTTGACCTCCCGCACGTGGGTCCCCGAGCCCCGGGCGATGCGGGACCGGCGGCTGCCCGAAATGATGCGGGGGTCGGTGCGCTCCTTCGGCGTCATAGACCGGATGATGGCCTCGATGCGGCTCATGTCGGCGTCGCCGATCATGCCGTCCTTCAGCCGGCCAACCCCCGGGATCCCGGGCAGCATCTTGATGAGGCTGCCGATGCCGCCCATCTTGCGCACCTGCTGCATCTGGCTGAGGAAGTCCTCGAGCGTGAAGCTGGCCTCGAGGATCTTGCGGGCCTGGACCTCGGCGTCCTCCTTGGAGACCGCCGCCTCGGCCTTCTCGATCAGGGTGAGGACGTCGCCCATCCCGAGGATCCGCGAGGCGATCCGGTCGGGGTGGAAGGGCTCGAGGTCGCCCAGCTTCTCGCCGATGCCGGCGAACTTGATGGGCTTGCCGGTGACCGTCACCGCCGACAGGGCCGCACCGCCGCGGGCGTCGCCGTCCAGCTTGGTGAGGATGATCCCGGTCAGCGGGATGGTCTCGGCAAAGGCCTTGGCGGACACGAGGGCGTCCTGACCGGTCATGGCGTCGAGGACGAACAGGACCTCGTCGGGCTGGGCGACGGCGTGCACCCGGGCCACCTGGTCCATCATCTCGGGGTCGACGTGGAGCCGGCCGGCGGTGTCGAGGATCACCACGTCGGCGTCCCGCCGGCCCTCTTCGAGTGCCCGGCGCACCACGGCCACCGGATCGGTCTCGCCGGTCTCGGCGTGCACCGCCACCTTGGCCTGCTCGCCGAGCACCTGGAGCTGGCGGATGGCGGCGGGCCGCTGGAGGTCGGCAGCCACCAGCAGCGGCCGCTGCCCCTGGCGGCGCAGGAGGGCGCCCAGCTTGGCCGCGGTGGAGGTCTTGCCCGAGCCCTGCAGGCCGGCCAGGAGGATGACCGTCGGGGGCTTCGCCGCCCGCGCCAGCCCGGCGGTCTTGCCGCCCAGCATGGCGATCAGCTCTTCGTGGACGATCTTGACTACCTGCTGGCCCGGCGAGAGGGACTTGAGCACCTCCTCGCCCAAGGCCGCATCCTTGACCCGGTTGAGGAAGGCCCGGACCGCGGGCAGGGCAACGTCCGCCTCGAGCAGGGCCACCCGGATCTCCCGGAGGGCCTCGTCGATCTCCTTGTCGGTCAGCCGGCCCTTGGACCGGAGCTTCTTGAAGATGCTGTCGAGGCGGTCGCCGAGGGTGTCGAACACCGGCTCATTGTACGGGGAGCCCTCGCCGGTCCCGCGGGGCCCGTGGGGCCCCCTAAGGTCCTCTAGTCGGTACCGACGAGGGCGTCGACGAAGCTCGCTGCGTCGAAGAGTTCCAGGTCGGTCATCCCCTCGCCCACCCCCACGGCTTTCACCGGGATGCCCAGCTCCTCCTGCACCGCCACCACGATGCCACCCTTCGCCGAGCCGTCCAGCTTGGTCAGGACCACGCCGGTGACCGACACCGCCTCGCCGAACGTGCGGGCCTGGGCAATGCCGTTCTGGCCCACGGTGGCGTCGAGCACCAACAGCACCTCGGCGACCTGTGCCTTGCGCTCGGCGATGCGCCGCACCTTCTTGAGCTCCTCCATGAGCGGGGACTTGGTGTGCAGGCGGCCGGCGGTGTCCACCAGGACCACATCGATCGACCGGGCGATGGCGTACTCGACGGCGTCGAAGACCACCGCCCCGGGGTCCGCCCCCGGGGCATGGCGGATCATGTGCACGTCCAGGCGCTCTGCCCACGTCCCCAGCTGCTCGATGGCGGCCGCCCGGAAGGTGTCGGCCGCCGCCAGGACGACGCTGTGGCCCTCGTCCTGCAGGAAGCGGGCCAGCTTGGCAATGGAGGTGGTCTTCCCGGTCCCGTTGACCCCGGTGACGAGCCAGACGCTGGGGGCCTTCTCGGCGAAGCGGAAGGTGCGGTCGGTGCGCTCCAGGATGCCGACCAGCTCGGCGCGGAGGGCCGCGCCCAAATCCTCCGGCTTCAGGCGCTGGCGGCGGAGGGACTCCAGGATGGCATCGGTGGCCTGCACCCCGACGTCCGCCCGGATGAGCGCCTCCTCGATCTCGTCCCAGGCCTGGTCGTCCAGCTTGCCCCGGCCCACAATCGCCACGAGCTTGTCGCCGATGGCCTGCCGGCTTTTCGTGAGGCTGCGGAGCAGGCGGGCGGCCCGGCTCTCCTTGGGCGGGGCGACCGGCGGTGTCGGGGGGCTCTCCGCTACGGGCGGAGCGGGCGGAGCGGGCGGAGCCGCAACCGGCGGTGCTTTGGGGGGAGCCGCAACCGGCGGCGCCGGTGGAGCCTTCGGTGGGGCGGTCGGTGCCTTTGGTGGAGCGCCGGGCGCCTTTGCTTCCGGCTTCGGTGCCGGCTTGGGCGGGGCGGGTGGCTTCGCCGGCGGCGCCTTGGGTGGAGCGGCACTCCCTGACCGCCCTACCGCGACACCAATGCCCATCACGATAAACGTGACGAGAGCGCACGCGATGATAAAGCCAACTGGGAACGTCATTGCAGTGTAGTTACCCCCCCGACGGCAACAGGCTCTGGGAAGCCCCCTCGCCGACCCGTCCGGATCCCGCTTGGTGCCCACCCACCCCGGGCGGGGCGCTCAGGCGCTCCGAGATTACCCGGCTGGCCCCGTCCGAGCGAACGGAGACGCCGTAGAGCACGTCGGCGACCTCCATCGTCCGTTTCTGGTGGGTGACGACGATGAGCTGCGACGATCCCCGGAAGTCCTGCAGCAGGCCCAGGAAGCGGTGGAGGTTGACGTCGTCCAGGGCCGCCTCGACCTCGTCCAGCACGTAGAAGGGGGAGGGGCGGGCCCGGAAGATGGCGAACGCCAGGGCCAGCCCTGCCAGCGCCCGCTCGCCGCCCGAGAGCAGCGAGAGCCGGCGGAGGCTCTTGCCTCCCGGCTTGGCCTCGACCTCCACCCCGGTCTCCAGCGGGTTGGCCGGGTCGGTCAGGCGCAGGCGGCCGGAGCCGCCGGGGAAGAGGGCGGCGAAGACCTGCTCGTATTCCCGGGCCACGTCGGCGAAGGCAGTACCGAACAGCTCGTGGATCCGCTCGTCGACGCCCGCCACGACTTTGAATAGGTCCCGGCGGCTCGACTTCACATCGGCGATCTGTTCGGTCAGGAACTGCTCACGTTCCGAGAGCGCCTCGAACTCCACGGCGGCCAGGGGGTTCACCCGGCCCATGCCAGCCAGGTCCCGCTCCAGCCGGGCCTGGCGGCGGGCGAGGACCTCGGTGGCCGATGCCGCGGTCCGGTCCCACGGATCCTGGAGCAGGCTGGGGTCCTCCTCCTCCAGGCGCCGGCCGAAGCGTGCCACCAGGCCCTCGACGTCGCGCTCCCCGGCTGCCAGTTGCTCCTCGACAATCCGGCCGCGGATGCGGAGCTCGGCCCGGGAGAGGTCCTCGGCGCGGGCCTCCTCGCGGAGGCGCTCGAGCTGCCGGGACTGGGCGCTGCGCCGTGCCTGCAGGTCCCCGACCAGCGCCTCCGCCTCCCCCGCCTCCCGGCCCGCGAGCACGTGGCGCTCTTCGGCCTCGGCCAACCACTCCCCCGCTGCCCGTACCAGCCCGCTGGCCTCGAGCCCCACGGTGCGGGCCCGTTCGAGCCGGGCGGCCAGCTCCGCCCGCAGGCCCCCGATGGCCGCGGCCCGCTCGGCGGCCTCCTCCCCGGCCGCCCGCAACTCGGAGCACCGCTCAACCAGGAGCCGCCAGCGCTCCGCCGCCCGGGCGGCGACCAACCGGGCCTCGTCGTAGGCCGCCCCCGCCTCGGAGCGGACGCGGGCAGCGGCACCCTGCTCGTCGGCGTGCTCGTGGACGTCCCGGCCGGCCGCCTCGGCCCGCTGGTCGGCGGCCGCCGAAGCCACCCGCAACTCCGCCAGGCGGGCGGCCAGCGAGGCGATCGCCCCCGATCCCCGGTGATCGGCCTCGACCAGCACGGCGGCCTCCCGCTCCAGAGCGTGGAGCTCGCGCTCCGCCGAGGCCGCCCGGTCGATGGCGGCAGCGATGTCGGCATCTGCCTTGTTCAGGGTTGCGGTGGCCACCTCGGCGGCCCGGCGGCGCTCGGCGATGGCCGCGTCGATCCCGGACAGCCGGTCCCGGGCAGCACTGAGCACCGCCTCGGCCTGGGCTGCTCGGGCGGCGGCCGCGGCCGAGGTCCGCACCAGGAGCCGGCCCGTGGCCATGACCCCAGCGAGGGTGACGAAGACGACGTCGGGCCGCTCGGCAGCGAGGCGGGCGGCCTCCTCGGTGGAACCGGCGACGTAGACGCCTCCCAGGGCGGACTCGCCGTGCTCGTCGTTGGGCGCCACCAGCTCCACCAGCGCATCCCCGGCGAAGCCGGCCTCCACCCGGGTGTCGCCGATCAGCAGGCCGAGGGGCTCGCCGCCCCCCGCCGCGGTCAGCACCCGCTCGGCCGCCGCCGGGTCGGCGACCACCAGGACGCTGCTCGCGGGACCCACGAGGGCCTCGAGCGCGGCCTTGGACTCCTCGGGAACCTCTACGAGGTCGGCCAGGACGCCCAGGACCCCCTCCAGGCCCATGGAGGCCAGCCGGCGCACCTCCCGGGGCGACGCTCCCGCGCGGACCTGCGCCCGGGCCCGCCAGGTCGCGGCCTCCCGCTCGGCCTCACCTAAGGCGTCCAGCGCGGCCTGGCGCTCGGCGGTGGCCGCCTCGAGGCGGTCCTCCAGCTCGGCCAGCGCCTCCATCTCCGGCGCCTCGGCGTCCTCGAGGGCGGCCAGCGCCGCGGTCGACTCCTCCAGCACTGCGGCGGCCGACTGGCGGGCGCCGTCCACCACGCCCCGGCGCTCCGCAGCCCGGGCCTGCTCCCGCTGGGCGGCCTCAAGTGCAGCGGTCCCTGCCGCCAGCTCCCCGCGCAGCTTGACCGTCTCGGCCTGCGCCTCGCGCTGGGCGGCGCGCAGGGGGGCGAGCCGCTCCTGCACCTGGGCCAGTGCCGCCTCGGCGGCCGTGCGCGCCGCCAGGCGGTCCGCTGCCCGGGCCTCCGCCGCCTCGGCGGCCTCGGTGGCCTCGTCCAGGGCGGGCTGGGCCGCCGCCAGCTCCCGGGCCAGCTCGTCGAGCCGGGCCTGGGCGCCCGCCTCAGTGATACCGGCGAGCTCGGCCTCCAGCGTGCGTTCCCGCTCGTGCGCCAGTCGGGCCAGGGCCTGGCACCGGTCCACGAGGCGGTTCAGGGACCACGCGACCTCCCGGGCGGCCTCCCGGCGCACGGCCGCCTGCTGGCGGCCGGACCCGGCTGCCTCCAGCGCGGTCTCGACCTCCTGCACCTCCCGTTCCAGCGCCCGGATGGGGGCCTCGAGGTCGCGGTCCCCGGCCGGGCCGAGGGCCTGGCGGAGCTCGAACAGCTCCCGGGCCCCGGTCACGACCCGCACCCGCTCGAGCTCATCGACCATCGCCGCGTGGCGCTGCGCCAGCTCGGCCTGCTCCCGGAGGGGCCGGAGCAGCCGCCGCACCTCGGAGAGGACGTCGCCCAGCCGGACGAGGTTGGCGTCCGCCGCCGCGATCCGGCGCAGGGCCCGCTCCTTGCGCCGGCGGTGCTTGGCGATCCCGGCGGCCTCCTCGATGGCCGACCTGACCTGGGTGGCGTCGGCGGTCAGGAGCTCGTCGAGCTGGCCCTGGCCGATGATCGTGTGCTGCTCACGCCCGATCCCGGTGTCGGACAGCACCTCCCGGACGTCGAGGAGGCGGCAGGGTTGGCCGTTGAGGCGGTATTCGGACTCACCCGAGCGGAACAGGGTCCGGGCGATGGTCACCTCGGAGAACTCCAGCGGGAGGCGGCCGGCCGAGTTGTCGATGGTGAGGCAGACCTCGGTCATCGCCAGGGCCGGCCGGTGGGGCGACCCGGCGAAGATCACGTCCTCCATCCGCCCCCCGCGCAGCGAGCGCGGCCCCTGCTCGCCCAGCACCCATGAGATGGCATCGATGAGGTTCGACTTGCCGGACCCGTTGGGGCCGACGATCACGCTGATGCCGGGCTCAAGCGCCAGCGTGGTGCGGTCGGCGAAGGATTTGAAGCCGCGCAGAGTCAGGGTCTTGAGGAACATCTGGGCCCGATGCTAATCGATGTCGGCCGCGATAACACCGGTGTAATTTCAAGAGTGGGAAGATCCGTTCGGCTATGCTCCCGCCCCGACGTGCCTGAGCTCATTCCCCGCCTCGCCACCGCCGCCACCACGAAGATCGTCCTGGTGGTGATCGACGGCCTGGGCGGGTTCCGGTCCGACGCCCGGGGCTCCGAGCTCCACGCCGCCCGCACCCCCAACCTGGACCGGCTGGCGGCAGAGGGCTCCAGCGGCCTGCATACCGTGATCGCCCCGGGCGTGACCGCGGGCAGCGGGGCGGGCCACCTGGCGCTGTTCGGGTACGACCCGCTGGTCTATGAGCTCGGCCGGGGGGCGCTCTCGGCCGCCGGGGTACAGTTCCCGCTGAAGGCGGGCGACGTGGCCGCCCGGGTCAACCTGTGCACCCTCGACGATGCCGGGATCGTGATCGACCGGCGGGCCGGCCGGATCGCCACCGAAGAGAACGCCCGCCTGCTCGCCCGGCTCCGGGAGAAGCTGCAGGCCCCCGAGGGGGTTGAGGTCTTCCTGGAGACCGAGCGCGACCACCGGGCGCTGCTGGTCCTGCGGGGCCCGGGTCTCTTGCCCGACCTGGAGGACACCGACCCCCAGGTCACCGGGGTGCCGCCGAAGGACCCCACCGCCCGCTCGGCCGAGGGGGAGGCCACCGCCGCGGTGCTGCGCACCCTTCTGGCGCAGGTCCGGGAGATCCTCGCCGGCGAGCCCGCCAACTTCCTCCTGCTGCGGGGCTTCGACACCCTGCGCGACCTGCCGCTGTTCCCTACCCGCTACCGGGTCCGGCCGCAGGGCATCGCCGTGTACCCCATGTACGCCGGCATCGCCCGCATCCTGGGCATGGACGTGGCGGTGGCCGCGGGCGGCCTGCCCGAGGAGCTGGACCTGCTGGCCGCCGCCTGGGCGGACCACGACTTCTTCTACTTCCACCACAAGGCGGCGGACTCCGCCGGCGAGGACGGCGACTTCGACCGCAAAGCCGCCGCCATCGAGGCAGTGGATGCGGCGATTCCGGCGATCCTCGACCTCGGCCCCGACGTCATCTGCGTCACCGGCGACCATGCCACCCCCAGCCAGCTCCGGGCGCACTCCTGGCACCCGGTCGCGGTGGTGATGCGGGGCCCCCGCATCGCGGTGGACGGCGTGACCGCCTTCGACGAAGAGGCCGCCCGGGCCGGGGGCCTCGGCCACGTCCTAGGCAAGGACCTGATGGCGCTGATGCTGGCGGGGGCGGGCCGCCTGATCAAGTACGGAGCGTAGCCAGCCACTCCACCACGACGGCCGCCAAGCCGGCCATCACCTCCGGTGCCGCCGCAGCCTTCCCGTCGGGAGATCGGGCAGCGCTGACCCCCAGCGAGTGGTCGCCTCCTTCCACCACGTGCAGGGTGGCTGGGGCGCCCAACGCCGGCAGATGCCGGCGCAGCAGCTCCAGGTTGCAGAACGGGTCGGCGGTCCCCTCCAGGAAGAGGCAGGGCACCCGGATCGACGGCCAGTGCGCCACCCGCACCGACTCTTCCCGCCCGGGGGCGTGGAGCGGGTACCCGTAGAACACCAGCCCGGCGGCCTCCAGGCCCCCGGCCACCGCCAAGGACGCTACCCGGCCGCCGTACGATTTCCCCCCGACCACCCAGGGGCCCGCCAGCACCTGCCGGCGAGCGTCCTCAATGGCTGCCCGGTACCCGTCCACGCTGCGCTCGGCGGCGGGCGGGGTGGCCCGGCCCGCCTCCCGGTAGGGCAGGTTGAACCGCAGTGCCAGGTACCCCCGGGCGGCCAGCCCACCCGCCAGGGCGGCCAGCCCGGCCCCTTGGAGGTCTCCGCCCGCACCGGGCGCCAGCGCCACCCCCAGCCGGGCCGCATCCGCGGCGGAGCGGTCGACCAGGGCGCTCACCAGCCCGTCCGGGGCGGGGGGGCCGGCGGCCAGGCGGAGCCGGCCGGCGCTCATGTCTGGCATCTTATTTTTGGCAAGACGGGCAGAAGTGTGTCGAGCGGTTGGTCCACCGGGCCCGGACGATCGGCGTCCCGCACCGGGCGCAGGGCTCACCTTCCCGGCCGTACACCATCAGGTAGCGGCGGTTGTCCCCGATGAGCCCGTAGGCATCCCGGTACTGCTCGTCGTCGGTGGAGGTCCCCCGGTGGTCGATCGCCGCCTGCAGGACGGGGTGGATGCTCCGGCGCAGCCGGTCCGATTCCGCCCGGGTGACCTCCCCGCTGAGGCGCAGCGGGCGCACCCGTGCCCGGAAGAGCGCCTCATCGGAGTAGATGTTGCCCAGGCCGGCGATCACCCGCTGGTCCATCAGCCGGGCCTTCACGGGCGTCCGGCGCCCGGTCAGCAACCCGGCGAACGCGGCGGGGCCGGGGAGGGCGTCCAGCGCGTCCGGCCCGAGGGCGCCGAGGGCCGGGACCAAACCGTCGGGCGCCACGTCGGTCAGGAACAGCTCCCCGAAGGTCCTCGGGTCCACGTAGCGGACCTCCTGCCCATCGGCGAGGGAGAGCACCACGTGCGTGTGGGGAGCGAGCGGGTCGGCGGCGCCGGCCACCAGCAGCCGGCCCGACATCCCCAGGTGCACCACCAGGGCGTACGGCCGGTCGAGGCGCACGATGAGGTACTTCCCGTGGCGGTCCACCGACTCCACCGTCGCCCCGCTGAGGCCGGCGGCCAGTTCGTGGGGGAACGGGTGGCGCCGGAGGACGCGACGGGCGTTGGGGGAGTCCAGCACCTCGCCCGCCGCAATCGTGGCACCGGGCAGCACGCCGGCGAGGTCGCGCCGGATCACCTCCACCTCAGGCAGCTCGGGCACGGGGCGAGTCTAGTGGCCCGGTTCCCCGCGCAGCCACGCGCCTATGCCATGCGAAACGTGTGGACATGACCGCCAATTTGAGCGGTCAAAAATACGATGGATTCCACATGTTTCCTCGGAACGCCCCGGCCTGGGGCCTGCCCCGGGGCCTTACGACTCCAGGCCGGCGGCCCGGGCAGCCTGGTCGAGCGCCCGTTCGGCCTCCTGCTGCGCCGAGGCGGCCGCCAGCGCCGCGAGGGCCTGCTGGGCGGCGGCCTGCTCCGCCTCCTTCTTGGAGCGGCCCCTACCCACGCCCTGCAGCTCGCCGTGCAGGAAGACCTTGGCCTCGAAGTGCTTGGCGTGGTCCGGGCCGCTCGAGGTGATGCGGTACTCCGGCACGTGGCCCCAGCTGCGGGCGGAGCGCTCCTGCAGGCTGGTCTTGTAGTCCCGGACGAGGCCCTGCTCGACGTGGGTGCGGATGTACTCCCCCACCAGAGCCGTGATCACCCGGCGGGTCCCCTCGATGCCCTGGTCCAGGTAGACCGCTCCGATCAGAGCCTCCAGGGCGTCGGCCAGGATCGATGACTTGTCCCGGCCGGAGGAGAGCTCCTCGCCCCGGCCGAGGTAAAGGTGCTCGCCCAGGCCGAGCTCCCGGGCGATGTCCGCGAGGATGACCATGTTGACCGTGGCCGCCCGCAGCTTCGCCATCTCGCCCTCGGGCAGGTGCGGGAACTGGGTGAAGATGATGTCGGTGACCACCAGGCCCAGGACGGCGTCGCCCAGGAACTCGAGGCGCTCGTTATTGGTGACGCCCCCGTGCTCGAAGGCATAGGAGCGGTGGGTCAGGGAGTCACGCAGGAGAGCGGGATCCCGGAACCGCAACCCGAGTCGATCCTCGAGGGACCTGGCGTCCCCGTCGTGTGCCAGACTCAAACTACTCGATCTCGACTACCTCGCGGCCGGCGTAATAGCCGCACCGTCCGCAGACCCGGTGGGGCATCTTCGGCGCGTGACACTGCGGGCAGGACGACTTCCCGGGCACCGCCAGCTTCCAGGTGGCCCGACGGCTGCGGGTGGTGGACCGCGACTTCTTGCGCTTCGGCAGTGGCATTCCTACGAACTCCTCTCCATCCCCAGCTCGCCGAGCGCCCGGAGTGCATCCAGGGGAGCCCAGCGCAGGTCCTCCAGCTTCTGACTGTGCCCGCAGTCCACCACGTTCCGGTCGCCGCCGCACGTGGGGCACAGGCCCTGGCACGCCTCGTCATGCAACGGGCGGGTCGGGATGGCGAGCACGATCACGTCGCGCACCAGCGGCTCGAGGTCGATCCGGTCGTCGCGTACCTCATAGCCCTCATCCTCACCATCGTTGCCGCTCCCGGCGAAACCGAACCACTCGTCCACCGGTTGGCGGAAGGCCTGATCGAAGGTCACCAGGCACCGCGAGCAACTCAGGTGCATGGTGCCCGACAGGGTCCCGCCCACCACGATGCCGTCGGTCACGCCGTCGGCGACGAGATCGAGTTCCACCACATCGGACTCGCCCAGCCAGCCCAGCGCCCCGCGCAGACCGGGGAGTGCCACGCCCCGGCGGATCACCTTCCTCCCGCCCGCGGGAACCCCGGGACGGGCGATCAGCTCCGAGACATCAACGACCAAGCCAGACATGTCGATCACAAACCTCCGCGCAATGATACCAGGCAGGTCCGGGCAGGCCCGGAGTTACCGGCGGCGGGCCCGCAGGTTCGGCGAGGTCCGGTTCGGATCCGATCCCACCCCGGGGAGCTCGCCGGACTCGTTGGGGTCCAGCGCTGCGATGGTCCCCGCCTCGAGGCGGCCCCGCAGGGATTCCCGGCCCCGGCCCACCGCGGTCAGCGTCTTCTGCAGCACGATCTCGAAGTTCGCCAGCTTGGCGTCGACGTAGTCCTCGGCCTCCATGCGGATCTCCCGGGCCCGGACCTTGGCATCCTCGATGATCCGGTCGGCCTCCCGGCTGGCCGCCGTCACGATCTCCGTCCGGGCGACCAGCTGCGCCCGCTCCGCCCGTGCGGCCCGCAGGATCGACTCCGCCTCCTCCCGGGTCTGGGCGATGGTGTCCTGCCGGTCGGCGACCACCCCCTGGGCCTGCCGGATGGCCTTGGGCAGGTTCAGGCGGACCGCTTCCAGGCGCTCGATCAGGTCCTTGCGGTTCACCATGGCGGAGGTCGAGAACGGGACGGGTTTGGCGGCGCGGATCTCGTCGATTACCGCCCCGAGATCCGTCGCCACATCAACCGAGGTGTCGCTCACGCGGTCCATCGTCCGGGAACCTTACCGCGCTTCAGCGGCCCTCACGCATCAATTGCCGTGCCATAACAGCGGGCCAATGCCCGGGCCACGCCCTCAGGCACGAAGCTGCTGACATCGCCGCCGTAGCGAGCAACCTCCTTGACCATGGAGGACGAGACGAAGCTCCACTGCGGGCTCGAGACCACGAACATGGTGTCCGCGGCGGGCAGCAGGGTGGCGTTGATCGTGGCCATCTGCAACTCGTACGGGGTGTCCGAGGTGTTCCGCAGCCCCTTGAGGATGACGCTGGCGCCCCGCTCCCGGACGAGGTTGACCAGCAGGCCCTCGTAGGCCTCGACAGACACTTTGGGCAGGTGCGCCAACGCCTCCTCCAGGAGGGCTACCCGCTCCTTGGGCTCCAGCAGGGACTGCTTGCCGGGGTTGCCCACCACCGCCACCAGCACCCGCTCGAAGTGGCGCGACGCCCGCTCGATGACGTCGACGTGGCCGTTGGTGGGCGGGTCGAAGGACCCGGGGCACACGGCGAGGGTCATGCGCTGACCGCCTCGGCGGCCCGGAGGAACACGAGGGCGGAATCCCCGTAGCGCCGGTGGTCCACCACCTGGAGCCCCGACCCATCGCCCACCGGCGCGGCGGCCGCCACTTCCACCACGACGAGCCCCCCCGGGGCGAGGTGCCCCCCGGCGGCGAGGGCCGCCACCACCGGGGCGGGGAACCCGGCGCTGTAGGGCGGGTCGAGCAGGACCAGGCCGTAGGTCGCCGGGGGCGGCGACACCGCGCTCGCCGGGCGGGCGGCGAACCGCTCCGCCGTCGTGTGCTCCACCCGGGCTCGGGCCTCCAGCCCGGTGGTGGCCAGGTTGGCGCGGATGGTGGCCACCGCCTGGCGGTCGCTGTCCACGAACACCGCGCGGGCGGCGCCCCGGGACAGCGCCTCGATGCCCAGAGCCCCGGTCCCGGCGTAGAGGTCGAGGACCGCCTTGCCGGCGATGCCCGGGCCGAGGGCGTTGAAGAGCGCCTCCCGGAGCCGGTCGGTCGTGGGCCGCAGCCCAGCCGCGCGCCCCGCACTGCGCGGGGCGGTGAGGCGCCGCCCTTTGGCCTCCCCCGCGATCACCCGCATGGCGCCAAGTCTACGGGCGGGGAGGCCGGAGTCCCCGCCACGCCCGAGGACCGCGTTCGCCCGCTCACCCCGGTCAGGACTGGAAGAGCCAGTCGAGGCGGTCGGCGTAGCGGCCCTCCATCTCCTGGCGGACCAGGGGGTGGCCACGCAGCTCGGGGTCGGCGTCGATCAGCTCGAACGCCTCCGCCCGGGCCTCGGCGAGGATCGCCCGGTCGCGGAGCAGGTCCGTGAGCCGCAGGTCGGAGAACCCGGCCTGGCGCTCGTCCAGGATGGTGCCCGATCCCCGGATCTCGAGGTCCTTCTCCGCCAGGTCGAAACCGTTGGTGGTGGATGCCACCGCCTCGAGGCGCAACTTGGCGGTGGTCCGCTCCTCCTCACCGGCCACCAGGCCCTCGCCCTCGGGCGGCGCCAGGGCGGCGCTCAGCAGGAGGCAGGTCCCCGGGTGGGCGCCCCGCCCGATGCGTCCCCGCAACTGGTGCAGCTGGGAGAGGCCGAAGCGGTCGGCGTCCTCGATGAGCATCACGGTGGCGTTGGGCACGTCGACGCCCACCTCCACCACCGTCGTCGAGATCAGCACGTCGATCTCCCCCGCCCGGAAGCGGGCCATGACGCCCTCCTTGGCGGCCGGGCGCATCCGCCCGTGCAGGAGGTCGACCCGGAGGTCGGGGAACACCTCGGTCGCCAACCGCTGCGCCTCGGCCTCGGCCGATTTCACCGCCAGCTTGTCGGACTCCGCCACCAGGGGCGTGATCACATAGGCCTGGCGGCCCTCTTTGACCTCCCTTCGCACCTGGTCATAGGCCGCCTGGCGCCCCACCTCATCGGTGACCACCCGGGTGGTCACCGGCCGCCGCCCCCGGGGCAGCTCGCCGAGCTCACTCACGTCGAGGTCGCCGAACAACGTCAGGGCGAGGGTCCGGGGGATGGGGGTGGCAGTCATGATCAGCAGGTCGGGGACCTCCCCCGAGGCCCGCTTGTCCCGCAGCACCATCCGCTGGTGGACACCGAAGCGGTGCTGCTCGTCGATGACCGCCAGGCCCAGGTTGGCGAAGGCGACGCCTTCCTCCAGCAGGGCGTGCGTCCCGACGATGATCGACGCCGACCCGTCGGCGATCCGGGCGAGCGCCGCCCGGCGCCGGGCGGCGGGCAGGCTGCCGGTGAGCAGCACCACCCCGGGACCACCGGGGGCGCCGAACAGGTCCAACTGCCCCTCTCCTTGCCCCTCTCCTTGCCCCTCTCCTTTCCCCTCTCCTTTCCGCTCGCCCTCGCCGGAGCCTGAGCCCGGGCGGATGCCGGCCAGCGGCCGGAGGAGGGCTGAGATGGTCAGGAAGTGCTGGCCGGCCAGGACCTCGGTCGGCGCCATGATGGCCGCCTGGTACCCGCCCTGGGCCGCGGCCAGAGCGGCATGGAGGGCAACGACGGTCTTGCCCGACCCCACGTCACCCTGCAGGAGGCGGTGCATGGGGGCAGGGGCGGCCAGATCCTGCGAGATCTCGGCGATCGCCACCCGCTGGGCGCCGGTCAGGCTGAACGGGAGGGCGTCGAGGAATGTCCTCGTCAGCTCCCCCTCGACCTGCTGGGCGATGCCGACCTCCTCGCTCTGGAGGCGCCGCTTGTGGTAGGCGAGCCCGCTCTGCAGGGTGAACAGCTCGTCGAAGACCAGACGGCGGCGGGCCTCCCACATCTGCGCCATCTCGGTCGGGAAGTGGTACGCCGACAGCGCCTGGGTCCGCTCCATCAGGCGCCGGCGCCGGCGCAGGTCGGCCGGGAGCGGGTCGGCCACCGGCGTGTAGTCGTCGAGGGCGGCGCGGATGATCCGGCGCAGCCACACGGTGGTGATGTCGGCGGTGGCCGGGTAGAGGGGCACGATCTTCACCGCCTCGTTGGCCTCGCTGATCACATCGACCATCGGGGCGTTCATCTGGCGGACACCCCGGAAGCTGGTCACCTTCCCCTTGGCGGCGATCCTGGTGCCCACCGCCAGCTGGCGGGCACGCCAGGGCTGGTTGAAGAACACCAGGGTGATGGTGGCCGCGCCATCGGAGAGGAGCACCTTCAGGGGCATCCGGCGTTTGGAGGGCGGCGGCGCCATGACCTTGCGCACGACGCCGATGACGGTGACCTCGTCGCCCAGGCCCAGCTCCCGGATGGCCTTCATCTCGGAGAAGTCGAGGTGGCGGCGGGGGTAGTGCTGCAGCAGGTCCTGCACCGAGCGAATCTGGAACCGGGAGTCCGCCAGCGTCTCGGCGTGCTTGGGGCCCACCCCCCGCACGAAGCGCACGGCCACCTGGCCCCGGGGCGGGGCATAGAGCAGGAGCGGCTCGGCGTGGTCGCCCTCGCTCACGTCTCTGCTACCATCATGTCCATGCCAGCCGTCTGTGAGATCTGCGGGAAGTCACCGTACTTCTCCAAGCAGCTCAGCCACTCGCACCGCCGGACCAACCGGCGTTGGGACCCGAACATCCAGACCGTGCACCCGGTCATCAGCGGGAACCGCAAGCGGATGCACGTCTGCACCTCCTGCCTCAAGGCAGGCAAGGTCCCCACCGGGCGCTGAGCCCGGCTCTCCTTCAGGTCCCGTCAGCTCGGGTCAGCTCCTCGTAGGAGCCGTCATCCAGCGGCGCAGGCGCGTCGGGAGGTCGGCGGCATCGCCCCGGGGCGGCTCTTTCTTGTCCAGCCAGGAGGCCCGCTTCTTGGGCTCGTCCAGCACCACCCACTCGTAGCCGTAGGTCCTCGGGCCGCCCCAGTAGGGGGGCTGGACCCAGGTGTCCTCGCCCAGCTGGGCCAGGACGGCGAAGCCGTAGCGTGGCCGCCCCTTCCAGAAGTCGGCGATGCCGTGGATGGCCGAGCCCCGGGTGCGAGCCCGGACCTCCTCGATGTTGGAGTACTCCATGACCGTGCCGATGCGCACCTTGGCCCTCGCCACGATCAGGCCGCCGTGGAGCTGCAGCCACACGACATCGCCCTCGAAGGCCCCCTCCTTGTACGCGGGACCAGGGCGATCCCGGGTTTCCACGGCAAAGCCGAGGGTCGGGGCCTTCGATGAGCCAGTGAGGTGTTCGAGCTTCCGGACGATGACGTGGTCCACGTGGACCTAAGAGTACCAAGTGCGGGCCGCCAGGATGGGCCCGACCGGCACAGACCCGGTGGCGGGCCGGCCCGCCCCGGTAGTGTGCGCGGCGTGCGCGTGCGCCGGGTCTCCAGCGGCTGGCTGCAGGCGGCGTTCCTGGCCGCCCTGGCCATCATCGGCTTCGTCGCCTTCCGAGGGGCCATCGCCCGCAGTTCGCTGGCGGGCCAGACCTTCGCCTACACCTTCGTCGGCGTCACCGCCGTGCCGATGGTGAGCGAGCTGCGCCGGCGCTCCCGCCAGCCCGAGGGCCAGCCGGTGCGCTGGCTCCCCGTGCCCGACCGCGCCACCCGGGACGGGCGGTGGTCGCTCCGGCCCCTGGTGTGGGCGGTGGCGCTCGTCCTGTGGATCCTCATCCCTCTGGCCGCCCTGGCCGCCGCCCTCAACCTGGCGGTCGGCGTGATGGTGCACGACGTCGCCGGCTCGCTGGGTGGGGTGCTGGCGGCGGCCGACGGGGCGATGGCCGGGCTGGCGGCCTGGCAGGCGCTGCGCACCGTCCTCGTGTGGCGGGTGGCGGCGCCCCTGGAGCGCTGGCCTGCCTACGTGGAGGCCCCCGCACTCAGCCTGCGCCCCGGGCGCTTCCTGGAGGAGTTCCGCCGGGAGCCGGTCTACTACTACGAGACCCCCCGGAGCCGCCGGCTCTAGCCGGCTCTAGCCGGGCGCACTTCAGCCGGGGTGGCGACACATTTGTGCATCCCTGAGCATGATAATCCTGCTCATCTGTGCACAAAGTGCCGCCTACGGCGTCGGGTCCTCGTGCTGGGTCCCCCGGGCGAGACTTCAGGTCGCCTCGGGCCGCAGGTTCCAGGCCGGGTTGACCCAGCCGGCCCCCCGGCCCAGGCCCACGGCGTGGCGGATGGCCCCCGTGACATGCGCTTTGGCCCCGGCGACTGCCTCCGGCACCGGAACCCCCCGGGCGAGGAGGGCGGCGAGGGCGGCAGACAGCACGCAGCCGGTGCCGTGCAGATGGGGCGTGTCGATGCGGTCGACCTCGAAGTCGGTGAACCCCGAACCGCCGAACAGCACGTCGAGGGCCCGCCCGGGCAGGTGGCCGCCCTTGATCAGGACCCACCCTGGCCCCCGGGCGTGGAGGGCCTGGGCGGCAGCCCGCATCTCGTCCACGGTCCGCACTGGCGCGTCGACCAGCCACTCGGCCTCGGCCAGGTTCGGGGTGACCACCAGCGCCTGAGGGATCAGGCGGCGCAGGAGCGTCTCCCGGGCCTCGTGGGCCAGCAGCGGCGTTCCGGTGGTGGAGACCCGGACCGGGTCCACCACCAGGCTCGAGACGCCGCACTCCTCCAATGCCCCGGCCACGGCATCGACGGTGGCGGGGCCGGCCAGCATGCCGGTCTTGGCCGCGGCCACCGGAAGGTCCCGGCACACCGTGCGGATCTGCTCGGCGACGAACTCGGGCGGGACGGCGTGGATGCCGGACACTCCCCGCGTGTTCTGGGCGGTGACTGCCGTGATGGCCGAGGCGCCATGGACCCCGAACGCCCGGAAGGTGGCGAGGTCGGCGTGGATGCCGGCGCCGCCTCCCGAATCGGAGCCGGCGATGGCGAGCGCCACGTGCGGAAGCGCCGTCATGCCCGGAAGTGGTCCCACCCGGCGGTGGGCAGGGGGCGTTCATCGGCGCCCTGGCGGAGCACAAGCCCACCCGCGGTGATCTCCCCCACCGCATGCACCGGCGTGCCCGTGGCCTCCTGCACCGCCCCGGCCGCCGCCGCCGCTCGGTCGGAGGCGATGGCGAAGCACAGCTCGTAGTCCTCCCCCCCACCGAGGGCCAGGGCGAGCGGATCCGCCCCGGCGGGCAGGCCGGCGGGATCGAGCAGCGGGAGGCGGTCGGCATCGACCGTTGCGCCCACCCCGGATCCGGCGCACAGGTGGCCCAGGTCGGCGGCGAAGCCGTCCGAGACGTCCACCATGGCCGAGGGCAGGAAGCGGCGCAGCACCTCGGCCTCCCGGACCCGGGGGACGGGGCGCAGGTGCGCCTGGGCGAGGTCGGGCCGGGCGTCGCCGCCGGCGCGCAGCATCGCCAGGCCGGCGGCGGCGGCCCCCAGGGTGCCCGTGACGCAGACGGTATGGCCTACCTCGGCCCCGGACCGTTCGATCACCCGCCGGCCGGCGGGGTTGCCCAGCAGGGCCACCGAGATGACCAGCTCGCCGCAGCGCGAGAGGTCTCCCCCCGCCACCGCCATCCCGAAGGCATCGCAGCACGCCCGCATCCCCCGGTACAGGCCCTCCAGGAAGCCGACGTCCAGGCCGGGGCGCAGCCCGAGGGAGACCAGCGCCCGGCGGGGCGTGCCGCCCATGGCGGCGACGTCGCTGGCGTTGACCGCGATCGCCTTCCACCCCAGGTCCTCGGGACCGGTCCAGGCCAGGTCGAAGTGGATCCCCTCGACCAGAAGGTCGGCGGTGAACAGGATGGTTCCCCCGGGGGCTCGGAGGATGGCGGCGTCGTCGCCGATCCAGACCTCGCCCTCGGGCGGCGGCCCGAGCAGGGCGCGGAGGCGCTCGATGAGGCCGAACTCGCCCAGTTCCGAGACGTTCACGGGCCCAGTATCATCAGGCGGTGCCCGTCATCAACACCCTCGAGCTCGAGGGGGTCTCGCCCGAGTCCTGGGGCGCCGCCGCCCGGGAAGCGCTGCGCGAGGCGGCCAAGACCATCCGCAACATCCGGCGGATGGACATCCTGAGCACCAGCACCACGGTCCGCGACGGCGCCATCCAGGAGTTCCGGACGGAGGTCCGGTTGTTCTTCGAGGTGGAGTCGGAGCGTTAGCCCTCCTCGATCCTGACCTCCTGCAGAACGATGTCCACGTTGGGCCGGTCGCCGATGGCCCGTACTGTCGAGATGGCGTTGGCCACATCCATGCCCTCCACGACCTTGCCGAAGATGGTGTGCTTGTTGGTCAACCACGGTGTAGCCGCCACGGTGATGAAGAACTGGCTCCCATTGGTATTCGGGCCGGCGTTCGCCATCGCCAGGTACCCGGGGCCGTCGAAGCTGTGCGGGCCGCCGAACTCGTCCTCGAACTTGTAGCCCGGCCCCCCGGTCCCGTTGCCCAGGGGGTCGCCCCCCTGGATCATGAAGTCAGGGATGACGCGGTGGAAGATCGTGTTGCTGTACAGCGGTGTGTCCTTGGACTCGTTGAAGCGGGTGCGCCACTGCTTGGTGCCGTTGGCCAGCCCGACGAAGTTGGCCACAGTCTTGGGCGCGGTGTCGTCGAAGAGCTCGCAGCGGATGTCGCCCATGCTGGTCACGAAGGTTGCGTACTTGGCCACGTGTTCTCCTCCTCGGGAAGACCGGCTGGCGGGCGCACTCGCGCCCCACTGCCGCCAGCCTACCGGCCCCTGGTTTTGTCGCGGGGTTTTGTGATGTGGGCGCGCCGGTCCGTAGGATGGGCCCCGACAAGGGAGGTGAGGCTCTGGTGGCAGTCCAGGCGTACATCCTGATCCAGACCGAGGTCGGGAAGGCAGCGCAGGTATCCGCAGAGGTCCACGGCATCCCCGGCGTCACGTCCGCCGACGACGTCACCGGTCCCTACGACGTCATCGTGCGGGCCGAGGCCAAGACGGTGGACGACCTGGGGAAGCTGGTGGTGGCGAAGATCCAGGCCGTCGAGGGCATCACGCGCACGCTGACCTGCCCCGTCGTCCACCTGTAGCGCCTGCCACGTCAGGCCCCGGGGTGCACCCGGGTGCGCTGGGCGTGGCGCTCGAACGCGAGCTCGATGAGGCGGTCGATCAGCCGCGGGTAGCGCAGGCCGGACGCCTCCCACATCTTGGGGAACATCGAGATCACCGTGAAGCCGGGGATCGTGTTGATCTCGTTGAGGATCAGGCGCCGCTCCCGGGCGGCTGACTCGACGTAGAAGAAGTCCACCCGGGCCATCCCCGACGCCTCGACCGCGCGGAAGGCCCGGACCGCCAGCGCCTGCACCGCCTCCGCCACCGCCGGCGGCAGCCGGGCGGGGACCTCGGTGCGGGCGGTGCCGTCCACGTACTTCGCCTCGTAGCTGTAGAAGTCGGCACCGGCGATGACCTCCCCGGGAACCGCGGCCTCGGGGTCCTCGTTGCCCAGGACCGCCACCTCGATCTCGCGGCCGGGCACCGCCTCCTCCACCAGGGCCTTGGTGTCGTGGCGCAGGGCCTCGTCGATCGCCCCGGGCAGGTCGCCCGCAGCCACCGCCCGGCTGACCCCCACCGACGAGCCCAGGTTGGCGGGCTTCACGAAGCAGGGCAGGCCCAGGCGGGCCGCCCGGGCGACCACGGCCTCCCGGGAGCGCGCCCACTCGGCCTCCCGCACGACCTCGAAGTCGGCGATCGGCAAGCCGGCGTCGCGGAAGAGCCGCTTCATCACGTCCTTGTCCATGCCGACGGCCGAGCCCAGGACCCCGGAGCCGACGTAGGGGATGCCCGCCATCTCGAGCAGGCCCTGCACGGTGCCGTCCTCGCCGAAGGGGCCGTGCAGCACCGGGAAGACCACGTCGAGGCCCACCGCGTCGACCGTCACCGGGATGCCCCCCACCTCGAGTGCGGTCTCGGGCAGGGCCAGCGGGCCGCCCTCCAGCACCCGGCGGGAGACGTCGGGCAGCAGCCAGCGCCCCTCCCGGGTGATGGCGATGGGGACGACCTGATAGCGCACCGGGTCGAAGGCCGCCGCCACGTGGCGGGCCGAGACGCACGAGATCTCATGCTCGCCGGAGCGGCCCCCGAACAGCAGCCCGACACGGATCCGGGGTGCGGTCAGGACTCCCCCGCCGGGTCCGGCTCGGGGTGGGCGGCCGCCGGCTCGGGCTCCTTGGCCGCCGGCTCCGCCTCCGCCGCTCCGGCCGCGGCAGCCGCCTTCGCCTTGGCCTCCTGCTCGGCGATGAACTTGGGCCGGGTCGGCACCTGGGGCGTCCACGGCTTCACCGCGCGCAGCTCGTCCAGCATCCCCTTGATCCGCTCCATCAGCACGTCCGAGACCTCGTGCCAGGCGTCCCGGTCGTCCTCCCGGCCCGCCCAGGGGGCCATCGAGATCGGCTCCCCGAAGCGCACCCAGACCTCCTGGCGCGGGCGGAGGTGGACCCCGAGGTGCTTGGTCCAGATCCACTGCCCGCCCCAGGTGGCGGCGGGGATGATCGGCTGCCCGGCGGCAAGGGCCAGCCGGGCAGTGCCGGTCTTCGGCTTGCCCAGCGCCAGATCGGGCGTCGTGGTGGTCGTGCCCTCGGGGAACACGACCACCGCCTCGCCGCCCCGCAGGGCCTCCTCGGCGTGCACCAGCGACTGGGGCGCATCCCGGGTCCCCCGGACCACCGGGATCTGCCCCAGGCCGTGCAGCGCCGCCCCGATGACCGGCACCTTGAAGAGGCTGGACTTGGTGAGGAAGCGGGGCCGGCGGCCCGCCCGGTGCACCGCGTAGGCCACCGACAGCCCGTCGAGGTAGGAGATGTGGTTCGAGGCGACCAGCGCCGGCCCGGCGCGGGGCACGTGCTCCAGACCCTCCAGGTGCCAGCGGAAGTACACCCGCAGCCCGGGGGCCAGCGTCACCTCCCCGAGGGCATAGACGGGCTCGCGCCTGCGAGCGGCGGGCATCGGTGGCCTCCGGTGGCTAGTCGGCAGGCGCAGCGCCGTCGGCAGGTCCCGCCGCGGCCTCGGCGAGCGCCTCCCGGCGCACCCGGTCCAGCACTTCCCGCACGGGCCAGCGGGCGGCGGCGTGGGACTCGAACGGGCCCACCCGGAAGCGCTGCTTCTTGGCTAGCCGCTCGAGCACCCGCAGGCCGTCGGGGTCCTCCTCGCCGGGCCGGGCTTCGATCACCCCGGCAGCGAGCGCCCGGTCCCAGACATCCTGGCCGTAGTCGGTGCGCACGAGGCACATCGTCCAGCCCTTCAGCCCGATGCCGCCGCACGAGATGTCGGCGTGCTCGGCGGCGAAGTCCGGGCAGTGGTGGCACCACTCGTTGACGTGCTCCTGGCACTCCTTCAGCGGGATGCGGACGTCGGTGCCGTCCCGCCGGGTGACGTACACGTCGCCCTTGACGTTGACCTTGGTCACGTCCTCGATCGGCACCCCGTAGCGGCCCTGGACGATGTCGTTAATGAACGGCTCGTACTGGAAGGTCTCGTTGCACATGAGCCCGACCACGAACTTGGTCATGCGGCTCCAGCGCTTGATGCCCTCGGTGGCCATCTCCCGGACCGCGGTGGTCTCGCATGAAACGCCGATGGTGGCCACCTTCTTGAGCTTCTTCTCGGCGGCCAGCTTGAGGGCCAGGGGGCTGGAGCAATAGGTGTACCGGGAGCCGGAGGCCAGCTTCAGCTCCTCCGGGGTGGTGGCGACAAAGGGCTCGTCCAGCCACGGCAGGTCCGCCCGGGGCCGGGCGCAGGTGGCGCCGTCGATCTCCCCATTGGCCAGCATCCAGCCGACGATGGCGGTGACCACGCCCCCGTCCTGGCAGCGGGCGAGGATCTCCGGGTCGGTCGCCCGGCCGAGCATGATCTGCTTGGTGACCCCCCAGGGCTCGGAGGGGTGCTTGCGCCGCCGCCCGAAGAGGGTGGCCTCGATGGCGTCGAAGTTGGCGTCCAGGCGCAGGCACGCCATGGCGCACAGCGAGCAGCTCTTCTCCCCGTGCTCGCACTCGCCCGGCCCGCCCTCCGGATCCACCTGGTGGGGCCGGAAGTTCTCCATCTCGATGACGTGGTGCGGGCATGCCACGACGCAGGCGGAGCAGGCGGTGCAGATCTCCGTGGATACAATCTCGGCGTAGAGGTTCTTCCAATGCTTGCGTTCCGGTGCTGCCACATCCACTGCCACATCCCCCGTCGTCACGTTGTCGGCCATGGTCGAATTCTATACAGACGAAGGGGGTCCCATCCCTATCCCGCACGGCGCCGGGTTTGTCCGGATCGAGAATCCCTGATGGATGCCGTCCTGGTCCCGGTGAAGCATCTGGACGCCAGCAAGCTGCGCCTCGACCCGGCCCTCGGGGCGTGGGGCCGGCGCCGGCTGGCCCTCGCCATGCTGGGCGACGTGCTGAGAGCCGCGGCCCCCTGGCCGATGCGGGTCCTGGTCACCCCGGACGCGGTCGTTGCCGACGTGGCCCGGACGGCGGGTTGGCAGGTGCTGCACGACCCCGGGCGGGGCCTGAACGCGGCCCTGTGGGCCGGCACGGCCCTGGCGGTGGAGCAGGGTGCGAGCGCGCTGGCGGTCCTGCCATTCGACGTCCCCCTGGTGTCCCCCGCCGACTTGGAGGCGCTCTTCGCCGCCCGGGCGTCGGTGGTGGTCGTCCCTTCGGAGGATGGCGGCACGGGCGCCCTGCTGCGCCGCCCGGCCCAAGTGATCGCCACCCGGTTCGGGGAGGCGAGCGCGGCGGCGCACACCGCCGCGGCCCAGGCGGCCGGGGTGGCGGTGGAGACGCTGCACCTGGCAGGCCTGGCCCTGGACATCGACGACCTGGACGACCTGCGCCGGCTGGCGGCCTCGCCGTCGGAGGCAGCCAGCGCTCGGGTGGCCCGTGAGCTCCTGTCGGCGGGAGCACCGCCGGGTTAAGCCGGGCGGGCTCCATCCCAGCAGCCCGCCCGGCCCAGGCGACTCCGCCCAGCCCGAGATCCACATTCCAGATCGGATCCCCAACGGCGCAAAACGGTATTGGGAGTTTAGTCAGTGTGGCGCCGGGAAGGATGAAGCAGGATGCTACAGGGTCTGCTTTCTATTCATCTGCACCTTTGATCCAAGGAGATATTCAGTATATGGAGATATAGGAGGGTCGGCGCCCGTTCTGGTCATGATATGACAGCTAGGTTTTAGCCCTCCACCGTATTCTCGCGATCAGTTCACCGAGGCCTCACGGCTGGTTTCGAGGCCTCTCTAAACCGAAGTTGCTCGCCCCCGGAGCCCAACTTTGGTTCTGACAAACAGAAATTGGCCTCTAGCGGTCTGAGAATGTAGACACTAAATCCGGCTGGTCGTACCCCGGCCGTGAGAGAATGGGCCATGCCCACAAGGGATGGTCC